>JABMQB010000090.1 GCA_013203525.1 Mariniphaga sp. | reverse complement strand
GGCTGAAAAAAAATATTATAATCCCACTTCAGCAAATGGATTTAGCGTTTATTCCGATACTTTGTTTTCGATGGAGCTCGATTCAGCAGAAATTATTTACGATGTGGCTTTTCATGTTGAAGATAAACAAACTGGAAACAGCATTGTCCACGCAAAAGTTGAAATTGACTCAATAATTAAAACAACCGATTTTAGCGGAAATGTAGCATATAGCCTTAAACCGGGTAATTACCAGGTTAGAATAAGTGAAAACGATTATAAATCCTTAGAAGTTGATGTTACAATTCAGTCAGATACTTTGTTAACCTTCAGGCTGGAAAAATTATTTGCCGAAATAAAATTCAGGTTGAAAAACCAAGGTGTTCCTGTAAATAAAGCACTTGTTGTTTTAAATAACGATTCGCTTTTTACCAGTTCACTCGGAATTGCTACATTCCGATCATTGCCCGTTGATAGTACATACTCTTACAAAATAAATAAGGATAACTACCAGACACTTCAGGGAAGCCTGATTTTAACTACCGATATTACGCTTAACCTTGAAATAGAAAAAATGTCAACTGGGATAAATGAATTAAAAAAAGTTGATTTTCACTTCTATCCAAATCCGGCAGGTAATTATTTAAATATCGAATCGGAAAATGGACTTGGGAAGTTAGAGTTATTAAAATCAAATGGATCGGTAATCAGATCATTTAAGGCCTTATCAACTCTAAAAACGATAAGCCTTTCAAATTTTCCAAATGGGTTTTATTTTATCAGAAGATATGGGGGAGACGATATGCTTCCTGAGGTTAAATCACTAATTATAAGAAGGTAATTTTTTTGAAATATTGAATTATATTTGCCTGGAAACATCAGGCTTCCTTTCCCCGATACAAAAAGTAATTTATACTAATAATCAGAAGTTTATAATTACAAGGTACAAATAAGATACAAATTACGTATTAAGAATTCTATTTTCAACTGGTAGAGTTTGATTCTTTTTTATTGCCTGTCACAGTCATCTATATCATTGACCAACGATGGTGAAAGCATCAATGTATTCAGGTCATACAAATCAAAATATTTTTTTGGTACATATTGAGGTGAATGTGGCCGGTTATAACCAATGGTAAGAAAAAAAAGATTTTGATAATCTTCTGCAATCACTGATAACGCATATTCAGTGCATCGTTCATCAGGCATGAGGTCTCGCTCACCAGATGCATTAATATGGAATTCATTTCCCCGGTGATCGTATAACCATGAGCCTTTCCCATCATATGATTCTGAAATGTCCTTAACTTCACCAAATCCTTCAGACTATATCCTTTTGCGCTTGGCAGAAAGGTCAGGTATTTGGGTTAAGAGCTTTCGTGGGCAGTAAGCAATGCAGGAAGAGTAATAAACTGTTTTCGAAATAATGTCTTCTTATTTTTATGTTATGTTGAAAAATATTCATTAACTTGGAAATGCTTATAAATCAATTAAACTCAACATGAGTCTCTGGCTGGCTGAAATCAAAGATCTGAAAAAAATTTACGAATCCGTGAGAGGAAAACTACCCGGCCTCGAAAAGGAGTTGGAACGATTGATTGGTACCGACGATGAAAACATGTTGCTGGTTTATTCCCGCAGATGCCTTGAGGTAATTGTTACCTGGCTATGCGAACAGGAACTGAAAAGGCAAAGAGGTACCGAACCGCTTCAGCGAATTATTGATAAGCTGAACAAGGAGGGGAAAGTTCCGCACAATATCGTTGTTTCCATGCTTAATGTAAACAGCATGTCAACTTTTGGTGCACATCCCAAGGAATTTGAAACGGAACAAGTTAAACCTGTTCTTCATAATCTTAAAACAATTATAAAGTGGTACCTGGATTACTTGCTAAATCAGGAATCAGTTATTGATGAATCAGGAACTTCCCGGGAAAAAGGTAAAGAACCAGTTAATTCGACAGAAGGTAAATCAAAATCGGGGAAAAAGATTATTTTGCTTGCAGGCCTCCTGTTAGTGGTTGCAATAATTATTGTCGCCTTGACCCAATATGATTTTATTGGAAAGTTAAAAAATGCAAAGGCAGAGTCAATAGGCTCAATTATAGTACTTCCAATTTCAAATATCACAGGAATGGATTCATTGGAATGGTTGGTTGATGGAATGCAAGCTTCACTAATCCAGGATATGGGTAGAGTAAGCGGGTTAGATATACGGGGCACAACAACATCTCGTACTTTTAAAGATTCTAACAAAACCATAAATGAAATCACATCTGAATGTAATACTGATGCCGCACTTGAAATGGATTTATTATGTATTGGGGAAGATTCACTTTGTTTACAAACTCGATTAATAGAGTCCGGAAGTGAGGAGAAAGAAATTTGGACAGCCGATTACAAGATAGCAAGAAACAAAATTCAAAACTGGTACAACGGAGTTACCAAACAAATTGCGAAAGAAGTAAATGTTGAACTAAGCCCTGATGAAGAAAAATTATTATCCAAATCAAGAATTGTTGACAAAGAAGTTTATGATGCTTACCTGAAAAGCTATCAATACTGGAATGATTATAGTTTAGAATCTCTAAATAAAGCCAGGGAGTTTTTGAACAGTGCTATTGAGAAGGATTCCACCTGGGCCCCTCTTTATTTGGGTCTGGCACACGTTTGGATGGGGATCATTCAAATGGGATTTGAATCACCAGACATAGCAATTCCAAAGATGTATAAAAATCTTAACAAAGCCCTTGAATTGAATCCGGACCTTTCAGCGGCTCTTGGTTTAAGAGCCTTGATTGCTCATGTGGTGGAATGGGACTGGGAAAAGAGTGAAAAAGAGTACGTAAAAGCGCTGGCTGTAAATCCCAACGACGCCCTGTCAAGAGGGCTGTATGCCCAGTTATTATGTGTTCTGCAGAAAACGGATGAAGCACTGAGCCAGGGCCGGCTGGCACTCGACCTTGATCCCCTTAATCCAAATGTGAAAGGTTTGTATGCATCAATATTAATCTGTGGAGGTGATTGTAAAACTGCCCTGGATCTTGCAGAAGAAATTACAGCTTCTGAACCGGGAAACTATATGGCTAACTATGTGATCCTATTTGCTGCTTTCAAATGTAAAGAATACGATAAAGTAATTAAAGCAGAAAAATATCTTCTTCCCGTATATAACGTTAAAGAAGATGATATTAAAGAAATTGAAATGATTTTCAACGAACAGGGTTTTATCAAGGCATATGAAAAAAT
>JABMQB010000903.1 GCA_013203525.1 Mariniphaga sp. | reverse complement strand
TAACCCAGTTTGGAATTTACTGGTTTGCTATTGGTGCATTTCTGGGTTTACTGATTACCATAAAAAATAAAAAATTAGGGCAATTAAAATCACTAACCAGAAAACAAGTTAAAATTCTAATTACACTTGGAATACTGGAAATATTAACCACAACATCATTTTTTATTTCAATTAATATTATCCCCGATCCATCGGTTACATCTTTCCTGGGGAATATGTTTCCGGTAATGGTTACAATGGGTGGAGTTATAATTTTAAATGAAAAATTTGGCTGGAAAGAATCCATCGGAGCAGCAATTGCCTTAACAGGTGCTTTTATAATAAGTTATAATGGTGGAACTACCTTAAAAACTTTTTTTATTGAAGGAACAGGAGTAGTATTTTTAAATGCCATATTAGCAACTGCCGCTACTTTGGTGGTTAAAGTTCATGTTAAAAAACTCAGCCCTGAGTTATTAAACCTGAATCGTTCAACCTGGTTATTGGTTTTTTCGGTTATCATGTTTTTTATTTACGGAAAATCTATAATTATTCCGGTTTCTGCAATTAAAAACATTGCAGTAGGAGCTATCATGGGGCCATTTCTGGCTATTCTTACAATCTACTATTCATACCGATATATCGAAGCTTCACGATCGGCGATTGTACAAAGCCTAAAAGGGATTTTTGTATTGATTGGTGCCTTCCTGTTTTTTAAAACACTTCCACTGCCTCATCAGCTAATCGGAGGTTTGTTATCCGTAATTGGGGTTTTAATAATGACACTGGCAAAAGCCGGAATTTTCAAAAAAGAAAAAACCTAAAGCTAAAAATTAATATCTCAATTTCTGTTTTGCTACCTTTGTTTTATGTTTCCTGATGTTTATTTATTTAATCCAACCTGCGAATATGCTGTTGCAAACGGAACAGTTTCATGGCAGCCAAACCGGTTGTTGCAAAAAATGGAATCAGATCTTGCCACCTTGACTGTTTTCTTTAGCAAACCCAATGATATAATTCTGGTTAAAGATTTTCCCTCAAAAAAATATATTTATTCTCTTGAAAATATTGGAATTACCAATCGTCGTTTTGTAACATTTAAGGAGGCCTTCTCAGAAAAATTCCAAATAGCCGAAAAATTTAACCATTTGTTTCCTTGGGGGTGGAGCCCTGCTGCTCACCATATTCTTACACCATTAAAGCCAAACTGTTCTCACACTTTCAAAAAAGGATCCAATTTTCAATGGATTGATGAACATAAAACAATGGCGGGGAAATACAATTCTTCTAAAATATTAGAGACGCTTTTAACAAGAATTTCATCTGATTTTCTACTACCCAAAGAATTGATTGCAAAAAAATGTAAGTCATTGGAAGAAATTGAAATTTTTCTGAATAAATGGGGAAGCCTGATGGTAAAAGCTCCCTGGAGTGCCTCAGGAAGAGGATTGCAAACTATAACAATAAATCCTATTCCTCCTTCAATAAATAGCCGGATTTTAGGATTAATTAAAAAGCAAGGTTTTGTAATGGTAGAACCTTTTCTACAGAAAAAATTTGATATGGCTTTTCAATTTAAAAGTAAAAAGGGTAAAATTTCATATATCGGAACAGATTTTTTTCAAACTGACAAAAAAGGGCGCTATCAGGGAAACTATATAAACGGATTTCCAGAAAATATTAAGGATTTATTTTCTGACATATTATATTTCTCTTATAATTCTATCATCCCGGGATTAATAGAAACTCTAGAAAAAGAAGGTTATGCCCGGAATTACGAAGGTTATTTTGGTGTCGACACATTGATTTATAAAGATACGGAGCAGAACTTACGGATCAATCCATGTCTTGAAATCAACTTGCGGTTCACAATGGGATTACTATCGCTATTCCTTCAAAACCATATCTTGCAAAATAAAAAAGGAATATTTAAAATATTTTATAATCCCGGCAAGTCGTTTAAAGTTTTTACAGACGAAATGCTTTTGAAACATCCCCCTAAATTCAAAGGAAATAAGCTTTTTTCAGGATATTTTCCATTAACAGATTCTTTTAATAGCTCAATATATGGAGCTTACCTTTTTATAAATACATAAATCGATATCAAACCTTTTATCATCCTCATAATAAAAAATAAAGTGATTTTTATTAAATTAGAGAATTATTCAGTACAAAAAACGAAGGAGGATTATTATGGCTTTAAAGAAGGAAAACCCGGTTACAAAAAAAATCTCGAAAAAAGTATACGAACAGGAGTTGCAAAAACTTCAGATAGAGTTGGTGAAATTACAGGAATGGGTAAAACATAAAGGCCTTAAAGTAGTAGTCATTTTTGAAGGCCGCGATGCAGCGGGCAAGGGAGGAACAATTAAGAGAATAATCCAAACCCTGAATCCCAGAATTTGCCGGGTAGTAGCACTTGGAACACCAACTGAGCGTGAAAAAACACAGTGGTATTTTCAGCGATATGTGCCTCATTTGCCAGCAGCTGGAGAAATCGTTCTTTTCGACCGAAGTTGGTACAACCGTGCTGGTGTAGAAAAAGTTATGGAATTTTGCACCGATGAAGAATATTGGGAATTCCTTCGATCATGCCCTAACTTTGAAAGAATGCTGATAAGATCTGGAATAATACTAATTAAATATTGGTTTTCGGTAAGTGATATCGTACAGGAACAAAGGTTTCAGGCAAGAATTAACGATCCTACCAAACGATGGAAATTAAGCCCAATGGATTTAAAATCACGCGAACTTTACCTGAATTACTCAAAAGCTAAAGATGAAATGTTTGCATATACCGATACAAAAATCAGCCCCTGGAGCATGGTTGATGCAGATAATAAAAAACGAGCCAGGCTTAATTGTATTCATCACTTGTTATCAATGATTCCATATAAAGACTTAACTCCTGAACCAATTGAACTTTCTCCCCGTGCCGAACAAAAGGGGTATGTTAGGCCACCATTAGATGAAATGTCTTTTGTCCCGGAAATATATTAACAAAGAAATTAGTTTTCCCTGGTCTGTGTCATATCAAAAAGATGGGTAGCTTGTTCTCCAAGAAATCCTGAAAATATTTTTTTTACTCCATTTTCTTCAACATAACCTCGCTCTGCTAATTCATAATAGGCATAAGTCCATTCAATTTCATCCAATTGCCCATTTTCATCTAAAACATCAACCACCTCTTTAACGGCCAAAGTTGCCGACTGCTGTAAAATACTACCCTCTTCACCCTCAATGTTTTCTTTCAAGGGTATGCCTGCTTGCCGAAGCCCTTCACAGGTTGTAGCCAGGTTAGGCCATTCTTTTACCTGCTGATAATTTATTAAAGCAGTAAAATGATTTACTGAATTTCCATGAAGCATTACCCATGCTGCATATTGCGAAACATCGTTTAATTTTAGCACATCTTCTTTTCGGGGAGTTTGCCACGGACGGCGAAAATACCCTGCTAATTCGTAAACCAAAATATCAGCAGCTTCGCTGGGCAATTCTTTTTTTTCTTTCAGGATATTCAACAATTCAATAGCATTATCCGATATAATATATGGAGCATCAACAACTGTTTTATCAATAATTTCTTTTGCCCATCCCGGAATTTCTGATACTTCAAGCTGACTTACAAAAATTTTGGGGAACATCGGATCGGGATGTTCAAAATGTACTGCATTCAATTTTTTTACCTGAAATTTATATTTTAAAACCGGCTTATATTCCAAGCACTCCAAAATATGTTTAAATGCTCTGATGCCTTCAGGCTGTTCACCTGTATGAGTATTTAACGAACGAAATGCGATATGGTCGTTTACAATTTTTCCACCTTTAGCGCTGACAAGATTAGAATACTCCCTTGCATATGAAACCCGCCTTAAATATTGTTGCCATAATTCATGTAAAAGCGATGATGTAATTTCCTTTACTGTTGTTTTCATGATTGCATTTTACAATTATAACAGCAAATAGTATGATTTTGTTACCGCTTTTCCTATGTTAGAAAGTATTGTTTTTTTGAGAAATCAATAAATTAAGGCATTACAGAATGATTATTTAAAAATTTCTGAAATAAAAAACCTGAATAACAAATATCCAAACCTTATAAATAATATGATTTTATTAAAGAATATGGCCAATAACAAATGAGTAACTTAATTACGATTACTGTCTTTTCCCGTTTTTAATCAAGGTAATTATCTTCGATTTACTTATAAATTTTGTTGCACCATGGGTTGCTGATGTTAATGCACCTGCCGCATTACCAAACTTTAACGAGTCATCAATCCCTTTTCCTGAAAGGTAATAATGCATAAATCCTGCTGAGAACGCCACTCCTGAACCAACAGTGTCAATTAAATCAATCTGATACCCCTGATCTTCATAATAATTATTCTCCCGGTCAAGAGCGAAAGCCCCATTCCTGCCTTTTGTTACCAAAACCATATCTAGTTCATACTCATTTATCAACTCGTATGCAAGTGCTTTGGATTCATACTCAAATAATCCCAGTTCACTTTTCAAG
>JABMQB010000902.1 GCA_013203525.1 Mariniphaga sp. | reverse complement strand
ATGGAACCCCGAGGCAAAGCCTCGAGGAATTATTTGATTAAAATATTTTTTATACAATCCATATGAATTTTCATACATTCTGTTTCCCGGGAAATTCAAATTTATACTAATCTCCTATTTTATATGCTTAATAAAGTTTCAATTAATCTAATGTTTTGTAACAGTTTTAACAATTAAAAATATAATCTATTTTAAGTCAGCAAGATAATAAAAGACAAACAGGTATTTAAAAGTTAAAGAGTGTTAAGATATATTTTTAAGCATACCAGAATCGGATTTTTGATGTTATATTGATAACGCAAAAGCAGAAAGCCATGATTGAATATGCAAAAGTAATTTTACCGAAAGTCACATTTAGCCGGGAGCTCTTTCAAAAAGAACTTCATAAATGTATTGAGTGGATTGAAAAAGAAGAAATAGAGGAATTAAGGAAATGGTGTCAGGAAAATTTTGGAGATGATTACCCAAATATTTTAGCCGATGCATTTGATAACCTTGCCGCATAGGAATAATATCATATATATTCTAAATAACTGATATAATACCAAAAAAAATATTCTAATGAATAAATACAAACAACCCTCATTTAACTGCTAACTACATAAAAAAGTCTACTAATTCACAGATCGCCTCATATTAGCAAGATACCCTAAGTTTTTTACCGTTTGTTGATATTCTGATTTTTCAAACCTATTTATCATTATGTTTGGATGTGTAGTATTAAAAATACTTTTAAAAAGCATCAAAACAGGGGAGTAGGGTATTAAAAAATTAAATTGACAGCGCAATTTTTCATAGAAATAGTAAACAGTATCAGTTAATCGATTGCGTAACGTGCTAAATCTTGCATTTGCTAAGATTTAAGGCCCCCATATCCCCTATGGGGGTTTTTTATGTTAAAAAAAGGAAGTCCATATATAAATTTTAAACTTTAATTTATGAAAAAACTACTATTCATTTTATTTATGCTGTTTCTGGGCATTGTAAGTGCGAGTGCCCAAACAAGGAGTATAACAGGAAATGTTACTTCGGCCGACGATGGCAGCCCCTTACCAGGCGTTACTGTTATGGTTGAGGGGACAACTGTTGGTACTGTAACAGATGCTGAAGGTAATTTTCAATTAAATGTACCGGAGGGATCAGAATCACTAACATTTTCATTTATCGGGATGGAAACAAAAGAAGTTCCGATTGTTGGCAATGTTGTAAACACAAGTTTAACCACAAGCGTATTTGGTGTCGACGAAGTCGTTGTAACTGCTCTTGGAATTCAAAGATCTAAAAAAGCACTTGGTTATGCAGTAACAGAAATTACGAGCGAACAAATTGAACAGCGCGGCCAGGCAGATATTGCCAGAGTCTTAAGCGGAAAGTCTTCAGGTGTGCAAATTGTACAACAAAGCGGCTTATCCGGATCAGGGACCAATGTAATTATTCGGGGCCTAAGTTCATTTAGTGCCAGTAACCAAGCCTTATTTATTGTTGATGGTGTTCCATTTAGTAGCGATTACAATTCTATGGGCCGGCAAGGTGCCAGAAGCGATTTTGTTAATGGCAACAACGGTTCCAGCCGGTTTTTAGATCTTGACCCTAATAGTATTGAAAGTGTAAGTGTGTTAAAAGGATTAGCAGCTTCCACTTTATATGGTTCTGAGGGTAGGAATGGGGTTATTTTAATAACTACAAAAGCCGGTGCTTCGGGTAAAGCTAAAAAGAAAACTGAAATAACGGTTAACACATCCTATTTCCAGAATAAAATTGCTTCGTTACCCGATTTTCAAAATGAGTATGGGAATGGATTTGACCAGTCTTTTGGCTGGTACTTTAGTAACTGGGGACCCAGTTTTAGTGAAGGTGGAGTTGCAGGTTGGGGTAATAGTGCTGCATTTGATGAAAACGGCACACTCCCACATCCATACTCAAATTCAACCGCAGCTATTAAGGCAGCATTCCCCGAGTATGCGGATGCCCGTTATGAATGGAAACCTTATGATAATGTAAAAAACTTTTTCAAGACAGGAAGTATTTTTAATTCTTCAGTAAATATAAGAGGTGCCTCTGATAATGGTGATGTCACTTATAATGTAAACTACAGCAATCTTGATGACAAAGGATTTACTCCGGGAAATTCAGTAAAACGCAACACTGTAAGCGTGGGTGGTAGCGCAAAACTTACTAATAAATTTACTGTAACGGGTATATTAAACTTTGCCAACACAGATTTTGTATCGCCACCGGTAGCATTAAGCCAGGGGAATGGTGCAACGGGAACCGGTTCTTCAGTTTTTGGTGATTTATGGTTTACTCCACGAAGTATTGATGTTATGGGATTACCTTATCAAGACCCGGTTACAGGAGGAAGTGTTTATTACAGACAGAACAATAGTATTCAACATCCCTTATGGACAGTTAATAATGCTTCAACTTCTCAATTAACCAACCGGTTTTATGGTAAAACATCTTTAGAATATAAATATGATGACCACCTGAAAATAATTTATACGGCTGGTATAGATGTTTATAACGAAAGCAACATTAACTATCAGAACAAAGGCGGTGTAAACACTAATAGTGGCGATGTTAGAATGCTAAGTGGTTTTTATGAAGTATGGAATAATGTTAACTCTATTTATGATCATAATGTTACAATTAGCGGAGACTATGATATCAACGATAAGATTGGAATTGCTTTTAATATCGGTGGTACAACAAAAAGAGAAGTTTTTGACCAAAACGGTGTAGCAAGCGATAACCAGCAGGTTTTTGATGTATTAAAACATTTCAATTTCCTGAACCATGTTGAAATAGAATCCTATTTTGAGAGAAATATTGTTGGTGCTTATGGCCAATTGGAAATAGATTACGATAATTATCTGTTTTTAACCGTAGCAGGAAGGAAGGATTGGGTTTCTAATTTTTCTGAAGAAAACAGATCAGTTTTATATCCAAGTGCAAGTTTATCATTTTTACCAACAACTGTTTTTGAAAATATTAAAACAGATGCCGGCTTAAACTACCTTAAATTAAGAGTTGGATATGGAACATCTGCCAATTTTGGTGATATGGGTTATCCGGTTTCCAATACCTTGTTTTTAGACACAAAGGATTTTCAAAATGCTGCGGGCGCAAATATAGTTACAAACACTACCGGAATTGTATTAGGGAATCCTGATCTTAAACCTGAATTATTGTCAGAGTTTGAAGTTGGTATGGATGCAGTTCTTTTAAACAATAGAATTACACTGGATTTCTCAATGTATAAAAGAACAACTAAAGATTTAATAATAAACCGGCCTTTAGACCCTGCTTCAGGTTATTATCAGGTCAGGACCAATATTGGCGAAATTCAAAATAAAGGTCTTGAATTTAGTTTAGGTGGTATTTTAGTTAGAAGTGCAGTATCAAATGGTTTCAGATGGAATGCAAATTTAAATTTTACCGCATATAAAACTGAAGTTACAGATCTTGGATTAGATACTGACCTTGTTATTTATAGTGGTTTTAATAACCTTGGAAATGCAGCAATAGCAGGTGAACCGCTTGGTGTTATTTATGGATCCAGAGTTGAAAGAGATGCAGTATCCGGAGAAATGGTAGTAGGTAATGACGGGCTATATGTTCAGGATACAGAAGATGGAATTATTGGAGATCCAAATCCAGACTGGATATCAAATCTAACAAATACATTATCATACAAAAACTTTACTCTTGATTTCCAATTCAACTACGTTCATGGAGGTGATATATAT
>JABMQB010000901.1 GCA_013203525.1 Mariniphaga sp. | reverse complement strand
TCACATCCTACAAAATCATCCCAGGCGTAACCCAAATCAGTATCAACCCATGGACAAAAATATGTTTCTGTTAATTCAAATGTTGAACGGTTAATAATTTCATAACTATAAAAAGTCATATTGTTAATTTCGTCGTTTGTTTCGAATGCAAAAGCCTGTGCCCTGATTTCCATACCTATTGATGCACCTTGTGTTTCGGAGTGGTAGTTACCTTTGTCATTAAATACCCACCATAAAGTTTGGTCACCTTTAATAACCTGGTCGGATAAAATGCCACCATGCACTATACCTAAAACATCTTCCATGGTTGGAACAGGAGGTTCATCAGGTTTCCTGTTTGTAGGACACAAAGAGTTGTCAATATCATAATATGGATAATCACCCATATTCGGGTCATAGTCACCATCGCCGTCAACATCCATAAATGGAGCCAAATAATAACTTTGATCTTTGGCAACATCTCCATGGGCAGGCCAATCCAGGATTGATTCAGGGATTGAATATTCGGGGTATTCTTCAGCTTTATTATCACTTTCCCACCATGCTAAAAATTGGTCAACTTCTTCGCGTGTGATCAAAAAGAGCTTGTCGTATTCGGCACATGTAGCTTCGTCAACAGCGGCAGTTCCGTCAATTGTCAGAGGACCGGGCCAGTAATCCTGTCCAATCTGCCGGTATCTTAATCCAGCTAATTTTAACTGCAGGTTGATGTCAAGCCCTCCAATCCATAATGCACCGGAGAACATAGAAGTGGCTGTTCCGTTTTTTGGAATAAAATACTGAGCTCCAATACCACCGGGAAGATCCCACCACATATCTCCTCCTGAATTGATCCTGGCTCTTACATTATTAATATCCAGGAATCTAAAAGCGGAAGCCGGTGAACAACCTGCTGTAATATTCTTATAATTATTTGAACTTTTACCCGGTCCGAATTTGTATTCCTCTGCCATGCTGATTTCTGAAACAAAGTAGCAGATTAATGAAATTAACAGTATTTTGAAAATATTTTTCATAATTTATTATTTTTAAAAATTAAATATTACACCAAAACGAATCCTTCGCGGACTGCTATAATTAAATGGAAAATCTTCAAATATAGTATAAAGTTCCCTGAATGATTGAGGGTCCTGTTGCATTTGAATTTCGCTTTGATATTCGGCTGAAGCCAAGTAACCGTCATCATCAGGGTTACCTGTTGCCGGATAAACGCCTACCACATTTTTAGTATTCAAAACATTAAGTATCTGGAAGTAAACATTCATGTATGCTTGTTTTTTACCCATAGTAAAGGAAATATCTTTATCAATTCTTAAATCCATTCTGAACTGCCATGGTAATCTTGAACCGAAATATGTTCCTTTTAAGAGATTGTTACCACCTGAAATTGGAGAAGTTATATTACGAGAAGCTGTATATGGAGTACCTGAACCACCATTAAAAGTCATATTAAAACCGGTGTTTTGCAGTAGCAGTATAGGTGATTTAGCTTTATCACCTCCTTTGTTTTTACGGTTAATTACCGGACCGTCATAATCTTTACCTCCGGAAAAACGATAATCCAATACCAGGTTTATCGCATGTCTTCTGTCCCAGGGTAATGGATTAGTTGTTCTTAGGTTTGGCTGTCCTGAAGCAACAAGAGCAGCGGCAGTAGTAGGGCTTGCACCTGTAGCATCGGCAAACTGAAGTGTATAACTTGCCCTGACACGTGCATTCTTTGTTCTTCTGAGGTCATATTCAATTGTAAGACCTTTGGTAGTACCGAAATCAAGATTATTAAATGAAGTGTAATCTTTTGGGTATGCTCCGTAATATCTGTAAATTGCAATCTGGTCTCTAACTTCGCGGTAATAAGTAGTTATGGTAAGTGATGATGTATTTGTTAGTCTTTGCTGGAAGCCCAATTCATAGTCAATTGTTTTTGTTGGCTTCAGGTTTGGATTATTGATTGTACCTCCAATATTTTGAAAGAACCAGTATGTTGAAGGGCTTACAATGTTACCTGATGTTGGTCTTTGTGTTAAAACATCATAATGAGCAAAGAACAAAGCTTCATCGGATATCGGGAATGAGAACGAGATACGGGGCATTACATTTATCTGTGGTTCATAATCTTCAAAAGCTTCAATAGTAACATGATCCAGTGTAGGATCAATCAAATATGGAGAAATTCCGGAGCCTGCATCAAGAATACCTGGGTCTGTAATTTCTACACCTTCAGCACTATACCAGATGTCGCCTTCTCTATATCCTACAACTCTGGTTGGATTATCAACATTATCAACATAAACTATATAATCGTTTCCCATGTTTGAAGGATGAGGTCCGAATTCATCAGGGCTGACTTCTCCAACTGTTTTTGCGGGGAATAATAAAAATGGATCGGCTAAGGTTTTTTGGTTGGCATCATAACGGTCAACACGCACACCAATATTAAAGATCAGGTCTCTAAAAGCAAATTTATCCTGTATATATCCTGCCATGTAAATTGGCTCAAATGCACCTATTTCGCGTGTATATACACCGTTTTCATCTGTTTTGTTAAAGAAATCTTCAAAACTCGGTTTGCTTTTTAATTTTTTTCCTGTATAATCATAACCCCTGTAAAACACATAAGAATTGCCATCATTTAATAATTCATCCGGACTGAACATATCAACTGAAAAAATATCTTCATCTAATTGAATTGTTCTTAAAGTACCGTTTTGATCATAATAATTGAT
>JABMQB010000900.1 GCA_013203525.1 Mariniphaga sp. | reverse complement strand
GATTAAACCGGTTTCAAAAGAGGGATCAGAAAGATTAATTCGGGCAGCAATAAATTATGCTGTATCACGGAAATTACCCTCGGTAACCCTTGTTCATAAGGGGAATATTATGAAATTTACCGAAGGAGCTTTTAAAAACTGGGGGTATGATTTAGCTGAATCAGATTTTGCAAATGATACATTTACATGGAGGCAGTATGAAGGCATCAAAAATTCAAAAGGTAAGCCTGATGCTGATAATGCCTTGAATGAAGCAAAAAAACAAGGTAAAGTGATTATTAAGGATGTTATAACCGATGCTTTTTTACAGGAATCATTGTTAAAACCTTATGATCATTCTGTAATTGCAACCATGAACCTGAATGGTGATTATATATCAGACCAGTTGGCTGCTATGGTTGGTGGAATTGGTATTTCACCGGGAGCAAATATTAATTTCATAAATGGTTATGCAATATTTGAAGCAACCCATGGCACTGCTCCTGATATTGCCGGGACAGGTAAAGCAAATCCAAGTTCATTAATCCTTTCAGGAGTTATGCTGCTCGAATACCTTGGCTGGGACGAAGCAGCAGAACATGTTTACGATGCGATGGAACATACATTTGCAAAACGAAGAGTTACTTCTGATTTATTTGCCCAAATGGAAGGTGCAACTTTACTGTCTACATCAGAATTTGCTGATGAAATAATTAAAAACATGCATTAAAAAAATTAAAAATTCAATAAAAAAATTATGGAATATATTAAGTACAGATTTTTTCAAAAAGCCAGTAAGTGTTCAAAGGAATATCAAAGGCTAAAAAATGAACACTCTGACAAAGTGATCGCTCAGGTTACTTTAGGACAAGTTCTTACGGGCATGAAAGGCATCCCACTAATGGTTACTGATACATCAAAACTGGATCCGGAGGAAGGGATTCGCTTTAAGGGTTATTCAATTCCCGAATTACAGGAAAAACTGCCAAGGCAGAATCCTGAAGGGGAACCACTGCCAGAAGGATTATTTTATTTGATGTTAATTGGAGAAATTCCCGGCAAAGAGGATGTAAACAATTTATCAAAAGACTGGGCAACGCGGGCTCATGTACCTCAACACACTTTCGATGTAATTGATGCCATGCCTAAGAATTCTAAACCAATGACTCAATTTAGTGCTGCCATTCTTTCAATGGCAACAGAATCTGTATTCCAGAAAGCCTACCGCGCCGGGGTAAGTAAAAAGTATTATTGGGATTCAACGTATGAAGATGTAATGAACCTCATTGCAAAATTACCTCATATTGCAGCATATATTTATCGGCGCAATTTCCATAACGAAGATCATATTGAGCCTAATCCAAGGCTTGATTGGGCTGGTAACCTTGCACATATGATGGGATTTGACTCAGAGGATATTAGAAGGTTATTCCGTTTGTATATGGTAATCCATTCCGACCATGAAGGTGGAAATGTATCAGCGCATACAGCACATCTTGTTGGTTCTGCATTAAGTAACCCATATTATGCATATGGTGCTGCAATGACGGGACTAGCAGGACCTCTGCACGGATTTGCTAACCAAGATGTAATTCACTGGATATTTGAAATGCTGGAAGCATTGGACACAGACCAGCCAACAGATAAGCAAGTAGAAGATTACTGTAAATTCACATTGGAAGAAGGACGGGTTATTCCTGGATATGGACATGCGGTATTACGTAAGACTGATCCAAGGTTTACAGCGCAACAGGAATTTGCAAATAAATATATCAAGGAAGATCCGATTGTTGATATTGTAAATCAATTATACAGGGTTGTACCACCAATTTTATCTGAGGTTGGGAAAATTAAAAATCCATGGCCTAATGTTGATGCCTATAGTGGGTCATTACTTTATCATTATGGAATTAAAGAATATTCATTCTATACGGTTTTATTTGGAGTTTCAAGAGCTCTAGGAGTCTTGGCTTCGTTAACCAACGACCGGATTTATGGGATGCCAATTGAACGACCAACATCACATCCGCTTAAATGGTTTAGAGACCAAGTTGATCAGGATACAGAAAGTAATTGTTAAAAAATATCTATATACAAAAATAGCCGGTAATAACCGGCTATTTTATTTTATGGAGAATTCCTGACATTCTTTAAATTCTGGAAAAATTAAAGTTTCAAACGAATATTAATTTTGGATAATAATGCTGCAAATAGAACCATTAATACGGCCCATCCAATTGATCCGGCAACAGCTAATAACTGGCTTTCGTCTTGTTTATAAAAAAGAAAAGGAAGACTAAATCCCCAAATTATATAATATATAATATCAGGTGCCAAATAGGTAGTTAGCGAGTTTTGCCCTGCCGGTTTAAATATCGCAGCCCACTTTGTTTTTTTCCAAACATCGGCGATTAAAAAAATTAAAGCAAAAAGAATCATACTAATTCCATTACAAACCATCGCCCAACTAGGTGTGCCTTTAATTTTTGAAATAATAAACCAATTGCGTAGAACAAACCCAGCAATCAATGCACCTACTCCTAATGACAATATGATTAGAATTGTTTTTTTATGACTGCCTTTATTTAAATGTTGAAAGATGAGACTGATTGTTAATCCTGCCAGGACTATTGAAGGAGTATTTCCGCCAAGTATAGTTCCAATATAAGGTTTCAAAGGATTTAAAAAACCTGTTAATCCTAACTGGGAAAGAATATTTAAACCTACGAAAATTCCCCACAAAATAGCTGTCTTCCAAATACTATTACCAATTAATAAAAATGATAAAGCAGCCACAAAATAGCCCCAGCCAATTAATCCAAGAATACCCCACCACCCTGTAGTTATCCATCCCGGATTTTCTGCTGTTCCCGATTTAAAAATTATAGCAAGTCCAATCAATCCGGCAACCCCTACTAATTTCAAAACAAGTGCTAAAAATTTTAGGTTTGGCTTAAATTGGTACATATTCCATACAAGAAATATTGAGATATACATTAAAACAGCCCACAGATGTTTGCTAATTCCGGACAATTCGGGATTTAAACGTCCTACATTTACCATCAATACTCCAATCAACAGCAAGCTCAAAGTCCTAATTATAATATGTTGAAATACTTTTATTTTTGATTGCCCCTTATTTAACCTACCCTTAATTGCAAAGGGAATGGACATTCCAACCATAAATAAAAAACCAGGAAAAACCCAATCGGCTAATCCCATCCCATCGAAGTTGGCTTTGGTGTGCCCCATCCACGAGGGTACTCCCCTAACATACAAATCATTAACAAAAAGCATTAAGAAAAGGGTTAAACCACGCATTATATCAATAGAAAGAATTCGATTTTTTGATGGCATTTTTGTTAGTATTAGTTATAATTCAGGTAATATATTTTCAATTGATTAAAATAGGTATTATTTTCATACTCTTTACAACTAAAATTTAAGGAAAATGAAAAAACAAATTTTTAAAACAGGAATTTTCATTTTAATAATTGTTCTTTTTACATCATCGTGCCGAAATAAAGAGCAGGTGAAAAAGAAAACAGCAAATGATATCAATCAAGGCCTGATCATTG
>JABMQB010000899.1 GCA_013203525.1 Mariniphaga sp. | reverse complement strand
TGCTATTCATGAAAAAATTGTTCCTCTTAAAGGACATATTATTCAAAATGATTTTTCTGAAAAAGAACAAATTAGAAGAAAAGCTATGGGTGTTTGATTATTCTTTTGGATAAAGAATAGAGTAAAAAAAATTAATTGCTAAATTTGATTCAAGGGTAGTGACTATGAATCAACCAATAAAGCTAAAACCGCATCATATTCTTGATATTCTCAGATCCCATGGCCATGGCAGAGATTTTAAACCACATAAATATGGGCATGCAGTTCACACTGTAGCAAAAATTCTTATAAAAAATTCCGATACCAAAATCCAGCTTATTATTGGTGCCGATGAAATATGTAGTCCTTGCAAACACCTTCTTCCAAATGGTGATTGCAATGATGTACTTCATCAACTGGAGGTTCCAATTTCAAAACAAGATTATAATGTAAAACTCGACTTAAAACTTTTACCATATTTCGGATTAAAAGAGAATACAATTTTAACCTTTAAAGAATATCTGAAAATTGTTAATGATAAAGTTCCCGGAATTGAGGAAATCTGCACACATCCTAAAGAAGATAAAAACAATAGGTTGGAAGGATTGATAAAAGGAATACAAAAGATCGGGATAAAAGATTAAGTTCATTATTTAAAAATCTGAACTCTTTAAAATTACCTTCAAAACAAATATCATAGTTTTTCGATTATTCATAATATAGTATTGCATTAATAATCATTTTCATTATATTGTAATGATAATTCATTATAATATATAATAATATTATGAAACTGGACTCAATTGATCGCAAGATTTTACAAATCCTTCAAAATGATGGAAGGATAACAAATGCTGAATTAGCAAAGCAAATAAACATGTCGCCACCGCCAACTCTTGACAGGGTAAAAAAGTTGGAAAAAAATGGAGTCATAAAAAAATATGTGGCTTTAATTGATCCAGCTTCAATCGGGATTGACAATTACACTTTTGTTGAAGTAACACTAAGTCGTCATGGTAATGAAATGGTCACTACATTTATTAAAGCAATAAATGAAATTGACGAAATTATGGAATGTCACCATATTACGGGAGATGCAGATTTTCTTTTAAAAATAGCTGTGAAAAACATAACTGCATACGAAAAATTGCTTTTACATAAACTAACTAACCTCCCAAATATACAGCATTTAAAAAGTCTGGTTGTACTATCAACAATGAAAAATGAGACAGCATTAATTATTCAGAAAGACATATAAAATGGAAAAGGATTTAGCATATTGGATTGAAAGAGGAAAAGAAATGTCCGCCAATCGGCAAGCCAGGATTGGGAAGGCTAAAAAATGGAAATTTGACACAATTGCAACACACGGTCTTTACGATGCAAACGAAGCCCTTTCACTTAATAATGGTTCTATTATGGAACCGGTTTACCTGAGCCCGGCACAAGCATACGAAAACAGCGCCGAAATGGAAGCAGGTTTATCCTATCAAATGCCAAACTGGTGTTATTCTCGTATTGCCAATCCCACAACCTATTTTCTGGAAGAAACATCAGCCTTGCTTGAAACCTATGGTACTGACATACGTGCAACTTGTTTGGCAACAGCGAGTGGAATGAGTGCGATCCGCACAGCAACCGATCCATTCCTGATATATGACAAAAAATTTCCAAATCCAAACATTGTTACCAGTGCAAAAGTTTATGGCGGAACTTTCCAACAATTCCAGGTACGCCGTCATCAGGAACAAGGATTGGATGTACGCTGGGTAAAAGAGCCCGAAAAAATGGATGAATGGCAAAACCTAATTAATGAAAATACTCGTTTTGTTTATGGTGAATTTCCTTCAAATCCCACAGTTGGCATATTTGACATCAGTAAAGTTGCTGAACTTGCTCACAATTTCGGAATTCCTTTAATAGTTGATGCAACCTGCGCCTCTCCTGCTTTAACCCGACCTCTAACACTTGGCGCTGATATTGTTGTGCAATCGGCCTCGAAAGTTATGGGGGGAAGCGGAACTTCAATTATTGGATTGCTAACATCAAAAGCAAATATTATCAGTAAAATAGGTTCTGAAGAAATGAAACAGGATTTCTGTACCTGGACAAAACTTTGGCCTTTCCGCGATAATGGGCCAGCCGTAAATCCTATGGCTGCTTTTATGACACTAAACGATTTGCGAACCTTGCGAATGCGGATTGAAAAAATGAGCCACAATACAATGCTTGTTGCAAAATATCTGGAAAACCATCCAAAAATCGACCGGGTTCATTATCCGGGATTAAAATCGTATAAAGCACATGATTTGGCTAATAAATACATGGAACTTGCCGACAACGGAAAAAATATGTATGGTTATATGCTTGCTGCCGAGATAAAAGAAAAATCTTCAGATTCTTCAGAAAATTCAAGAAAGTTTTACGACGCATTGAAAATGACCTGGCGGGCAACCGACCTTGGCCGTGTTAAAACAGTGGCTACCCTAAACGCAATTTCAACCCACCAGCAACAAGGTGAAGAAGGACGTGCCATAGCATCAATTAAACCAAATACCTGTAGGATTTCTTGTGGCATTGAACATGCCAACGATATTATTACTGACTTGGAAAAAGCATTGGAGAAAATCGAATAAGCATACTATTTCCGAACCAATTTATCATTTCATATGTTCACTTGAATGATTTCTTTTCAAAAAAATTATATATTTGTGAATTAATGCTAATTAAAAGGAACATAATTTCAATCTTATTGCTGGCAATTTATTCTGTTGTGCTGGCACATAATTTTGTTCCACATGAACATCATTCCAATTCAACTAATTGCGAAGAACATTGCAATTCTCACACTGAAATTGTGGCAGCTGAATATTGTACTTCTGTACACGACCATGGATCTGAAAATCATAATCATATTCATTGTCATTTTGAAGTAAAAATGCTTTTGTCAAAAATGGTTACTTTTTCAGGCTTTTATATCGAATCAGAAAACCTGAATATCATCCTTGAAGAACCTGAAGGAAGGCAAATAAATTATTTTGAATATTCGCAAAAAATTCCTGAACCCCAATGCCGGGATGTTTACCTTCGAGGACCTCCCACTTTTTCATGATAATCCCAAGCTTTTTAAAACGATTAATTGATTGATTGAATTACTTAATAATTTATTTAATTCATCTGTCAACAAGTCTGATTATTCATTTATTATAAAGTTTAAATCATGAAAAAAATATTATTCATATTAACAATAGCAGCATTTATCATCTCATGTGGTAATAAAAAGAAAGAACAAAGTGAGGCAACTCATACTCACGATGATGGAACTGTCCATGCAGGAGAAACTCATAGTCCTGATGAAGAATCGCTTCATCAGGAATCATTTGAAGTAGATTCTGACTCATTACACATGGAAGGACATCAACATGAAGATGGTGATGAACATGATCACGACGATGACCATGAGTAAATCAACTTCTTTTAAAAACATTTAAATCAATAACTGAAACGAGTCCTGGCCGATATCAATCGGAACAGGACGAGTTCCATCTTACACTAAAAATAACTAACAATATTAATACGATGAAAACATCCGTTTTCTATATAATAATGATTCTGATTGTTTCAATAGGATGCAATCAGCAACAAGCAAGTGTCGAAGATGAACACGACCATGGAGATGTGAGTTTTAAATACACAGCTTATACAACTGATTTTGAAATTTTTGCTGAAGCCACACCATTAATCGTTGGAGAAATATCTGATATCCTTGCACATTTTTCAATCCTTCCTGAGTTTAAATCCTTAAATGAAGGAAAAGTTACTACAAGCCTTATTGTTGGAACAAAAGGAATTAGGTCGACAGTTAATGAGCCAATCCGTCCGGGGATATATAGTTTTGGTTTGAAACCGGAAACTGCTGGTAAAGGAAAGTTAATATTTGACATCGAAACAAAGGATGGAAGTTATTCTATCACCATTCCAAACGTTGAAGTTTTTGCAGATGAACATGATGCGATTCATGAGGCAGAAGAAGCTGAAATTGTGGATCCAAATGCTATAACTTTTACTAAAGAGCAATCATGGAAAGTAGATTTTGCAACAGGTCTTCCAACTTCCGGGTATTTTGGCACTGTAATCAAATCGAGTGCTAAAGCACAACCTGCTCAAGGTGATGAAGTTGTTATTACCGCCAAAACAAGGGGAATAATTAGTTTTAATGAAAAAGATATAGCTGAAGGAATTACTGTTCAGAAAGATAAAACACTTTTTTCAATTTCCGGCGACAATCTGATTGACGGCAATATGATGATCCGTTATAATAAAGCAAAGAATAACTATGAAAATAGCATCGCCGATTTTGAACGTCTTTCTAAATTAGCTAAAGATTATATAATTTCTGAGAAAGAATTATTGGATAGTAAAACAGAGTTTGAAAACACTCGGATTATATATGAAAACTTAAAAACAAACTTTAATGAAAAGGGGCAATCAATCTCAAGCCCTGTTAACGGATTTGTTAAACATATGCATATTACCGATGGTGAATTTGTAGAAGCAGGACAACCTGTTGTAGTTGTAACACAAAACAAAAACCTGTTTTTGATTACAGAAGTTCAGCAAAAATACAGCACCCTTTTACCATATATAAAATCGGCAACCATCCGTCCGGCTACAGGGAAAAATACTTACTCACTTGATGATTTGAACGGCAAAATTGTTTCATACGGGAAAAATATTTCGGATGAGAATTATCTTATTCCCGTAACATTAAAGATTGCGACACATGAAGAATTATTCCCGGGTAGCATTGTTGAAGTAAATTTAATTGCAGAATCAGAACAGGAAGTTCTGACAATTCCTAATTCAGCTTTAATTGAAGAACAAGGTAACTTTTTTGTTTTTAATCAACTTACACCTGAAAGTTTCGAAAAAAGGGAAATTAAAGTTGGAGAAACTGATGGACTGCAAACCGTAGTTTTAAATGGTTTAAACTCCTCTGACCGAATTGTTACAAAGGGAGCAATTCTTGTAAAACTTGCTGCAGTTTCAAACAGTCTTGATCCTCATGCCGGACATATCCATTAAACAGAAAAGCTATGTTGGATAAAATTATAAAATTTTCATTAAACAATAAGCTATTTGTAATGATCTCAGCCTTTGTAATAGTTGCTGCAGGTTATTACAATGCATCGAAAATGGATGTGGATGTATTTCCCGACCTGACTGCTCCCACGGTTGTAGTTATGACCGATTCTCACGGAATGGCAGCTGAAGAAGTTGAACGTTTGGTAACATTCCCAATTGAAACTGCCGTAAACGGCGCTACAGATGTTCGCCGTGTGCGTTCAAACTCTTCACAAGGATTTTCATTTGTTTGGGTTGAATTTGACTGGGGAACCGATATTTACCAGGCCCGTCAAATTGTTAGCGAAAAACTGGTAACCATAACCGGGCAAATGCCGATAGGAATCGGACAACCTACTTTAGCACCGCAATCTTCGGTAATGGGTGAAATACTTTTTATTGGACTGCAAGCCGATTCAACAAGTATGATGGATTTAAGAACAATTGCTGAATGGAATGTTCAACCTGTGCTACTTGCAACCAACGGCGTTTCTCAGGTTACCATTATTGGTGGCGATTACAAACAATATCAGGTTTTAGCCGATCCTCAAAAAATGAAATTTTATCAAATTACATTGGATGAACTTGCTGAAGTTTGTAAAGGCATAAGCCATAATTCATCGGGAGGCGTGGTCAGGCAATATGGTAATGAATACACATTACGTGGGATGGCACGGACCTATAACATTGAAGAACTTGGTAATTCATTTATCAAAAACGTTAATGGAATCCCGGTTCGTATAAACGATCTGGCTGAAGTTAAAATCGGATCAGCTGTCAAGATGGGTTATGCAACCCAAAATGCAACTCCGGCAGTTATTCTTTCCATTTCGAAACAACCTCAAACAAATACTTTAAAGCTTACAGAAAGTATCGAGGAAAATTTGAAAGAGTTGGCAAAAACATTACCGCCCGATGTAGTTCTGAATACAAAAATATTCAGGCAGGCTGACTTTATCGAAACTTCAGTAAATAATGTAAAACGTGCTTTAATAGAAGGGTCAATTTATGTTATTATAATTTTGTTATTATTTCTTGGAAGTTTCCGTACATCTATTATTTCGATTCTGGCCATACCTCTTTCATTGTTAAGTGCAATACTGGTATTACGTGCACTTGGTTTAAACATCAATACAATGAGCCTTGGAGGAATGGCTATTGCAATCGGTTCGCTGGTTGATGATGCGATTATTGATGTGGAAAACGTGTATAAACGATTGCGGCTTAACCATCTGAAACCAAAGGAGGAAAGGCAATCTGATTTTACGGTGGTTTTTGAGGCATCAAAAGAAATAAGAGCTTCAATTTTAAATGCCACATTTATTATTATTGTAGCTTTTATTCCATTATTTTTTCTTTCCGGTATGGAAGGCCGGATGCTTAAACCACTTGGTATAGCATACATTGTTTCTCTTTTTGCTTCTCTTGTAGTTGCATTAACTGTAACACCACTGCTTTCGAAACTTTTACTTTCGAACAAAAAATATCTTGAACGAAAAAAACAGGAAAGCTGGCTTACACGGAAACTTCTAAAATATTATGAAAAAGGATTAAAATGGTCGCTTAATTTCAAACGCCCAATTTTAGTTATTACCCTTGCTTTAATTATTCTTTCAATTCTGGCCCTTTCAAATATGGGAAGAAGTTTTTTACCCGAATTTAATGAGGGAGCATTAACTATTGGAGCGATCAGTAAACCTGGAATTTCACTTGAAGAAAGTAATAAACTGGGGAATATGATTGAAACTGAATTGCTGAAAATTCCTGAAGTTAGTTCAACCTCGCGTCGTACAGGACGTGGCGAACTTGACGAACATTCGCAAACAACCAACAGCGCCGAAATCGATGTCAATTTTAACCTTGACGAACGTAACCGGGATGAATTTATGGAAGATGTTCGCCTTGCAATGTCTTCGGTTCCCGGAATAGCCTATTCTGTTGGACAACCATTAAGCCACCGAATTGACCATATGCTTTCGGGTACCCGTGCAAATATTGCCATAAAATTATTTGGCACCGACCTAAGTAAAATGTTTATGCTCGCAAATCAGGTTCAGAATTCGATTTCCGACATTGAAGGGCTTGTCGATTTGAACGTAGAGCAACAGGTTGAAACTCCACAAATTCAGATTAAAGCCAACCGTGAATTAATGGCTCGCTATGGTATAACAATTACTCAATTTAACAATTTTGTTGAAACAGCTTTTGCCGGAGAAAAACTGGCTGATATTTATGAAGGCCAACGCCGGTTCGATCTTATCGTTCGGCTTAATAAAGATTACACGGAAGATATGGATGGTATCGGGAATGCATTAATTACAGCTGATGGAGGTAAAAAAGTCCCGCTTTCTCAAATCGCCGAAATAGTTTCTTCCTCTGGTCCTAATTCTATCAGCCGGGAAAATGTTCAGCGCAAAATTGTAATATCAGCTAATGTTGCCGATCGCGATTTACTTAGTGTTGTTAATAATATCAAAACCAATGTTGAAAGTTCAGTGCTTTTACCTGAAGGTTACAGAATTGAATATGGAGGCCAGTTTGAAAGTGAAGCACGTGCATCAAAAACATTATTGTTTACATCATTAATTTCAATTCTGGTGATTTTTCTTTTATTATATCAGGAATTTAAAAATGCAAAACTATCAGGTATTATATTACTAAACCTTCCTTTAGCATTAATTGGAGGAGTATTTACTATTTACTTCACAACTGGAATTATAAGCATCCCGGTAATAATTGGTTTTATTACTTTATTTGGAATTGCAACAAGAAACGGAATTCTATTGATTTCAAGATATCAGCATTTACAAAATGAGGGAATATCAGTAATTGATACAATCATTAAAGGTTCCTTGGATCGTTTAAATCCAATCCTCATGACTGCTCTGACTGCAGCTCTGGCATTAATCCCACTTGCACTTAATGGCGATACTCCGGGAAATGAGATTCAAAGCCCTATGGCAAAAGTAATTCTTGGAGGATTATTGACATCAACAATGCTAAATATCTTTATTGTTCCCATTGTGTATAGTTTACTCAATAAAAAAGATCAGAAATGAAAAATCGATTAATTATATTTCTTCTTCTAATTATTCCATTTACCTCTTTTTCACAGGATATAAAAAGTATTTTGTCTGAAATTGAAAAAAACAATTCAACCTTAAAAGCTTATCAAGGTTTGACGGATGCACGGAAATTGGAAACCCATACCGGAATTTTTCCTGATAATCCTGAAATTGGTTATAGCTACCAATGGGGTAATCCTTCGGCAATTGGAAAAAAACGAAATATTTCAATTACACAATCGTGGGATTTTCCTACTGTTTATGGTTTAAAGAAACAAATCGCTTCGTCACAAAACGAACAAATCGACCTTGATTATCAACTTCGGCGCCTGGAAGTTTTGGCAAAAGCAAAATCAATTTGTAATGAATTGGTCTACCTGAATTCATTGAATCAAGAGTTACTTGAAAGGTTATCTCATGCAAAAAAAATTACAAATGCATACAATTCCCGGTTTGAAAAGGGTGATGCCAACATCCTTGAAAAAAATAAAGCAGCCCTCAATTTATTGATTGCAAAAAATAAATTACAGAAAAATGAAACAGAAAAAACTGCATTACTTTCTGAATTATCAGCATTAAATGGTGGAAACCCTGTTGTTTTTAGTGACACAGAATATTTAATAACTGATTTGCCTGATAATTTTGAAGGGTGGTTTACACAAATGGAAAATCAAATACCGGTTTTACAGCAATCGCAAAATGAGATTGAAATCAACCAAAAAGAAATTCAGCTAAACAAAGCAAAGAACCTGCCCAGATTTTCAACAGGATATGCATCGGAGTTGTTAGATGCTGAGGCGTTTAGAGGAATTAGCTTTGAAGTTTCTATACCGCTTTGGGAGAATAAAAACACTGTAAAATTAGCTAAAGCAAAAAAAACAGCTACTGAAAAAGTTGCTGTCGATGCCCGGATTCTGTATTACAATCATTTAAAAGTCCAGTTTGAAAAAACTCAAAATCTACAGAACATTTTAGATGATTTCAAGGATACATTGCCATCAATCAATAATGCCGGGTTACTTAAAAAAGCGCTTGATGCAGGTGAGATTTCGTTGATTAATTACATGTTGGAGCTATCATTATATTATGAAACAATAAATACGATTTTGGAAACTGA
Source organism: Mariniphaga sp. (assembly GCA_013203525.1). Taxonomy (GTDB): domain Bacteria; phylum Bacteroidota; class Bacteroidia; order Bacteroidales; family Prolixibacteraceae; genus JABMQB01. The sequence continues at coordinate 1,731 of JABMQB010000899.1, read as the reverse complement.
GCTGGAATTTAATCAGGCGGTTGCTGCTTTGTATTATTTTAATCAGTAAAAAGCAAGCATTCCTTAAAAGGATAACAGGATACCAAAGGACAGCATAAATCCTTTAGAATGTTTATTTTGCAGTTGAAAATAAAATCATTTGTATGGTATCGAAAAATATGCTTTATGATTTTTTTCCTGGAAAAGAAGAATTAACTAGAAATAAACCCCTTAATATGCTTCCTGATATAAACGGGCATATCCATACTCCGCATTCGTTTAGTGCCTTTACTGATATGGAGCAGGCTTTCAGGATGGCGAAAAAGGAAGGATTAAAAGTTTTAGGGATTAACGATTTTTATACCACCGATGGTTATGAAGAGTTTGCTTTGCTAGCTCAGAAATATAAAATCTTTCCGCTCTTCAATATTGAATTTATGGCTTTGCAAAAAGATCTTTTGGAAGCCGGAATCCGTGTAAATGATCCAAATAATCCGGGTCGTACTTACTTAAGTGGAAAAGGATTAAACTTTCCTGTTTCAATGAGTAGTAATAGCTTTGCAACAATTAAATCAATTCAGGACGAAAGCAATCAGCAGACCTATGAAATGATAAAAAAACTGAATGCGTTTGTTAAAGAATCAGGCCTCGATTTAAATTTTGATGCAAAAGAAATGCATAATGCTTATGCAAAAAACTTGTTCCGTGAAAGGCACATTGCCCAGGCAATCCGAATTGCGGTTTTTGAAAAAACGTCAATAAGTTCAGAAAGAGAAAAGATTTTTCAAAAGTTGTTTTCAGGAAAAAAAGTTAAATCGTCGCTCGAAAATATTGCTGCCCTTGAAAATGAAATCAGAGGGAGCATATTAAAAGCCGGAGGATCGGCATTTGTTGAAGAAAATCCAAAAGCATTTCTTTCTTTAGAAGAAGTAAATGCTTTAATTATTGATGCCGGTGGCATTCCATGTTATCCGGTTTTATTGGATAATCCTTCAGGAAAATGTACAGATTATGAGTCTGATAAAGAGAAATTTCTTAAAACATTATTAGATAAAAACATTTATTCAATAGAACTGATACCTGGCAGAAACGACTTCGATATATTGAAAGATTTTGTAACTTACTTTCACAAAAACAGATTTGTAATAACTTTTGGAACAGAACATAATACACCACAACTTGATCCTATGAAAATCACCTGCCGGGGAGGTGTCCCACTTGATGATGAACTTAGAAAAATTAATTATAAAGGTGCGGCAATTATTGCTACCCATCAATATTTAAAGTCAATTGGTGAGGAAGGTTATCTTTCAGGAGAAAAACCAAAAATAGACCAACAACAAGAATTTATTAAGTTGGGGAAAGCTGTTATCGAACAATTTATATCTGACTAAATTGAAAACAAATCCAAAATCAGGCATATTGCTAACACCGTACTTTAGTGCGGTGGATAACTGGATCATAGTACGGTCCAAGGATTTGCTGAATAATTTGTATAATAGAAAAATACAAATTATTCAGCAAATCCGATATTCATCTTTAACCTATGACCACCGACTTAAAAGACGGTGTTATTTAAATCCAAAATTCATTTTATTAAGATGAAAAAAGAAATAAAAGAATTAGTTGAAATATCCCAATTTTACGGACAAAAAAAAGATTTTGTAATTGCCGGGGGAGGCAATACTTCATATAAGGATGAGAACCATCTGTACATTAAAGCCAGCGGGATTAATCTTGGCAACATTACCG
>JABMQB010000898.1 GCA_013203525.1 Mariniphaga sp. | reverse complement strand
TTACAGGCCCAAACATAGCCACCTTCCCATTTCATTACAGCTGCAACCATATCGTCGATTAACCTATGTTCGTATGTAATTCCTAATTCTTCAAATTTTTCCTTGTAATCGGCATCAAAAATTTCCTGGAAAATATCTTTAAACCTACCATCGTATCTTTTCAGGATTGTGTTTTTAGTAGACAAGTACAAGGGCCACTTTTTTGTAATTGCCTGTTGCATACATGAGTGTGCAAAACCGCGAATCGATTCGTCGGTATTATACATGGCCATTGCAATTCCATCACCTTCAAAGCCGTAGACATCATGCGAAAATGGTTCGCTGCCATCTTCGGGAGTAAAAGTAATAGTTAATTTACCTTTTCCTTTTGTCAGAAAATCAGTTGCACGGTACTGGTCGCCAAAAGCATGACGCCCAATACAAATAGGTTTTGTCCAACCTGGTACCAAACGTGGTATATTATTTATAATAATAGGTTCACGAAAAACTGTGCCTCCAAGAATATTACGGATTGTACCATTCGGAGATTTCCACATTTCTTTTAACCCAAATTCTTCAACTCTGGCTTCGTCAGGAGTAATTGTCGCACACTTAACCCCAACTCCATACTTTTGTATTGCATGAGCAGCATCAATTGTAACCTGGTCATTTGTAGCATCACGGTATTCCATTCCTAAATCGTAATACTTTAATTCGATATCCAGGTAGGGTAAAATCAGTTTTTCTTTAATAAATTCCCAAATGACTCTCGTCATTTCATCACCGTCGAGTTCAACGACCGGATTTTGAACCTTTATTTTTTGCATTTTTAAAAATTAAATTGAATGTCATTTCTAATCTGTTTTCAGAAAAATTGCTTGCTTTCCATTAAATCTAATCAGAATGAAATGACATATACATTAGTTATTTTGTTTTTTTATAAGATTTAGTGCTGAACCAGCTTTAAACCATTCAATCTGTTGTTTATTATACGTGTGATTTAGTTCAATAATGTCAGTAGTTCCATCGCTATGTGCAATTTGTACTGATAATTTTTTACCAGGTGTAAAATCAACTAAATCAATAAAACTAAAAGTATCATCTTCCTGAATTAAGTCATAATCGTTTTCATTTGCAAAAGTTAAACCCAGCATTCCTTGTTTTTTCAAATTTGTTTCATGAATTCTGGCAAACGATTTTACAATAACGGCTTTTACACACAGATGCCTGGGTTCCATAGCTGCATGTTCACGTGATGATCCTTCGCCGTAGTTGTGATCGCCTACTACAACCGAAGGGATATTTTCTTGTTTGTAAGCTCGTTGAACCTTTGGTACCTCTTCGTAATTTCCAGTTATTTGATTTTTAACCTTGTTAGATTCACTGTTAAAAGCGTTTATTGCACCAATTAACATATTATTCGAAATATTATCAAGATGCCCGCGGAAACGTAGCCATGGGCCTGCCATTGAAATATGGTCGGTTGTGCATTTCCCCAAAGCTTTAATTAAAAGTTTAGCCCCCATTAAATTTTTACCATCCCATGCCTCAAATGGCTCAAGAAGTTGCAACCTTTTTGAATCCGAGTCAACATTAATAATTGTTTCAGATCCATTTTCAGAAGGTGCCTGAAATCCAGGATCCTCTACTTCAAATCCTTTTTCAGGTAATTCAATTCCCGAAGGAGGGGTGAGTTTAATTTGTTCTCCATTCTTATTAGTTAAAGAATCAGTTAATGGATTAAAATCCAACCTCCCTGCAATAGCCAATGCAGTAACCATTTCAGGAGAAGTTACAAATGCATGGGTATTAGGGTTTCCATCAGCCCGTTTCGAGAAATTTCGGTTAAAAGTATGAACAATGGTATTTTTCTCCTGCTTATCTGCTCCGGCACGCGCCCATTGTCCAATACAAGGGCCACAGGCATTGGCAAAAACATTACCACCCATTTTTTCAAAAGTATCGATAAATCCATCCCGTTCAATTGTATATCGAACCAGTTCCGAACCCGGAGTAATTGTAAACTCTGATTTAGCAATTAATCCCTTTTCTACAGCCTGATTAGCAATAGATGCCGCTCTGGAAATATCTTCGTAAGAAGAATTTGTGCAGCTACCAATTAATCCTACCGAAACATCCAGGGGCCAATTGTTATCTTTTGCAGCTTGTGCCATTCGGGAAACCGGAGTTGCACGGTCAGGTGTAAAAGGCCCGTTAATATGAGGTTCTAATTCAGATAAATTAATATTTATAACCTGGTCGTAAAAAATATCCGGATTTTCATAAACCTCCGCGTCGGCAGCAAGATGTTCGTTTATACTACCAGCCAACTCTGCAACTTCTTCACGTCCGGTAGCTGTTAAATAACGGCTCATACTATTGTCATAAGCAAACAGACTTGTAGTGGCGCCAACTTCTGCACCCATATTACAAATGGTTCCTTTTCCGGTTGCAGAAAGCGAACGGGCACCCTTGCCAAAATATTCAATAATACATCCGGTTCCACCTTTCACGGTTAAAATACCTGCTACCTTAAGTATAATATCCTTTGGAGATGCCCAACCATTTAATTTCCCGGTCAGATTTACGCCAATAAGTTTGGGCATTTTTAATTCCCATGCCATTCCAGCCATAACATCTACAGCATCTGCACCACCAACACCGATAGCAACCATTCCCAACCCACCGGCATTTGGAGTATGCGAATCGGTTCCAATCATCATTCCACCAGGAAAAGCATAATTTTCAAGCACAACCTGATGGATAATTCCTGCACCTGGTTTCCAAAATCCTATTCCATATTTGTTTGAAACAGATTCGAGAAAATTAAAAACTTCCTGATTTAAATTCTTTGATACTCTGAGGTCTTCAATACCATTAACCTGAGCCTGAATCAAATGGTCGCAATGTACCGTTGATGGAATTGTAGTTGTATTTTTTCCTGAATTCATAAATTGCAGCAAAGCCATTTGAGCGGTTGCATCCTGCATTGCAACCCTGTCAGGAGCAAAATCAACATAGTCGGCGCCTCTTTGAAAAGTATTCAAATTATTGTTATCAAATAAATGTGAATAAAGAATTTTCTCGGCATATGTCAAAGGTTTGCCTAATAGTTCCCTGGTTTTTGCAATTTTATCCGGTAATTCAGAATATACTTTTTTAATCAAATTTAAGTCAAACATTTGAATATTAATTTTTAGTTTTTTTGCTTTTCTACGTTAACATAACTAGCCTCAAAAAGTTTCAAAAAAATGTATAATTTTTAAGACCATATTATACACCTATAAATATTTACATATTTAAATGCGAGGCTGAAAATAAAAATAAAAATGTGAATAATAAAAAAGACCGCTTATTTATAAACGGTCTTTCTAATTAAATGATGAAAATCTATCTTAAATCTTTAAAACAAGGATTGTATCAATCTCATCAACCTTATCTTCCGGGATATTTAAAAGCACACCAAATTCAGTTTCTTTGAATTTTACTTTTTCTCCGCTATCGAAATATGTAAGTGATTTGATTTTAGACGGTAAAGCAGGAATAAGCAAATTTTCATCTTTCTGTTCGAGGATATGAATGTAAATAGTGCCGTCTTTTGAAACAGTTGATGCACCCCAATCCTGTGGGCTGATTGGTCCTTTGCGTGTACCATAAATTGTTTCGCCATATTTTTCAAGCCATTCGCCCATTTCAAGCAATGTTTTTACATTCTCCGGTTGGATTTCTCCATTAGGCATTGGCCCGGTGTTTAAAAGAAAATTTGCCCCAAATCCTGCTGCTTTAACCATTGTTTGAATCAAACGTTTGGTTGATTTATAATCCTGGTCTTTAATAT
>JABMQB010000897.1 GCA_013203525.1 Mariniphaga sp. | reverse complement strand
CAGAAAAGATTATAAATGCTGCAAACAGGTATTGTTTTTTCATATTTAATATTTAAGACTTATAAAAATACTATTAATTTTTGAGGCTCCTAATTAAACTGAAAAATTGAATTTATCAGTAAATATCATTTAGTATTATTTCAAAATCCAATAAAATCCCGTAACTTACATAGATATTCAAACGCACGATTCTATAAATATTAATTTAACAATCATGAAACATTTTGATCTCCATTGCCATCCGGCATTAAAAACATTCCTGGGCTCTGACAAAGAAGCTGACAGGGATAATTGCTGGGAAGAAGCTGATGTAAAAGGGATTTGGGAAGTTGTTGATAAACTTGTAGGCAATATTCTTGATTCTCAATCAAGTTTATCCCAAATAGAAAACGGCAACTTCGGGTTAATTGTAGCAGGCCTGTACTCTCTTGAACATCCAATGATTGTTGGCAGCATTATCGGTGCCACAAATCTTCAGATTCTGTCAAAACATGTTAATGAGCTTAGCCAACCTCTTTTACAGAAAATGGTTGAAAAAGATCCGGGATTTGGATACAATGATATACTCGAAGGGCTAAAAAAGCATCTTTTAGATTCTAAGGATGAAGGTTCTACTTATCAACTTTTAAATAAAATTAATGAACTGGATCCCAATAAACTTAATATTATCCTGGCTATAGAAGGGGGGCACGCTTTGTTCAATGACCTTAAAAACTTCACTAAAGATGAAATATTGAATAACCTGGATAATTTTAAAACAGGCCCATACCGGTATCTATATTTAACCCTGACACATCTTGCAACAAATCCTTTCTGCAATCAGAGTTATGGAATGAAATTAATTAATGATAAACATTTCTTACCGGTTGGTTATGGAATTACCGAACTTGGATATGAAGTTATAAACAAGGCACTAGACCAGGAAATAGGAAACCAGATATTTATTGACATTAAACACATGAGCCTAAAAAGCAGGCTGCAATATTATGAACTGATTAAAGATAAAAATCCTAAAGTCCCTATAATAATATCGCATGCAGGAGTATCGGGCGTATCGTATAATGAAAAACCTATTTACAACTATAGAATAGAAGGAGAACACGTAAAAGCTTATTACGTAAAACCAGATGGATTACAGGGAACCGAATTTAATCCATGGTCGATTAATTTATATGATGAAGAAATTCCTGTAATTATTAAGTCAGGAGGCCTGATTGGAATGATTATGGAACAAAGAATTCTTGGTATTGGAAAAGTTGACCCTGAATATTTCAGCAAGGCTGAACTGGATGATAATAGAGAAATAATTCATCAAAATCTAAATAAATACAAGAATTTATATCAGATTCAAAAGAGCAAAAAACATGATGACCATGCTGAAAAATATTTTACCAGCAGGTACTTAAGGCATTTGTGTAATAATATCCTGCATATTGTTAAGGTTGGCGGTAAAGATGCCTGGAAACATATTTGTTTTGGAACTGATTATGACGGGATGATTCATGCTCTGAGATTCAGTAAATCGGCGGACAAATTTGTAAAAGTTCGTCGAAAGCTTACAAGGGTGTTACCTCAAATGGCTGAGTCTGATCCTGATACGAATTATTATATCGAAAATATCGAATCCCAGGTTGATGATATCCTTTATTATAATGGTATTCGTTTCCTGGATGTGAATTTTAAATAAATTTCAAATTCTGAAAATATAGATTTAATTTATTAATGAACTCTTAAACTCATATGGAGTAAATCTTTCCAGTGTTTTAAATACTTTGCTAAAATGGTATCGGTTCTTAAAACCACATAACTGAAAGGTTTCAACAATAGAAGAATTATCTTTATTTACGTAACTTTTTTTCAAGCCAATACTTTTCAATCGACTCAAGTGTTTTACCTTTTGTTTCAGGCATTATTTTCCAGCCAATCCAAATAGTTGGGATACAGAAAAGTGCAAAAATCCAGAATGTAAAAGCAGGCCCCAGGTTATCTAAAGAAAGAGGGATCAGTTGCCCGATAATAGCAGTACCAATCCATACTGCCATTGTTGCTATTGCCATTGCTCTACCTCTGATTCTTGTTGGATAAATCTCAGACAGAATAACCCAAACAACCGGTCCCAATGAAAATGCAAACGATGCAATAAATATCAAAATAAAAATTAACAGTAAAATTCCTTCAGCCTGGTTAATCAAAAATAACATCCCAATAATTACTAATGAGATGAACATTCCCAACGTTCCGGCCAACAACAACGGTTTCCTTCCAAATTTATCTATTTTCCAGATTGCAAGCAGGGTAAATAACATGTTTATGGTTCCGATTAGCACCTGGCTATCCAAAGCATCACTTAAACCAAAGCCAGCTTTTTCCATGATGCGGGGGCCATAATAAATAATGGCATCGATACCGGTAAACTGTTGCAATACTGCTAAAGCTACACCTAAAAACAGGGCTAATTTTATTCCGGGCGACAATATCAGGTTCTTCGATTTTTTCTCTGTTTCCAAAGATTCCTGAACATCCTTAATTTCAATAATCGCATCTGACTCTCCGATTGTTTTTACAAGTGTTTGTTTTGCCCTTTTTATGTTTCCTTTTATTATTAACCAACGTGGACTTTCCGGCACTAACAAAACAAGTAAAAAGAATATTATAGCAGGTATTGATTCCATTCCCAGCATGGCCCTCCAAACCTCAGTTTTAAAAATAAATGTTAGTTTATTATTAATGAAAAAGTCATTTAATGTAGATTGGTTTAATAACCATGCATTTATAAAAAAAGAAAATAATATACCGATTGTTATTGCAAACTGATACAAGGCTACCAACTTCCCCCTGATTTTTGGTGGTGCTATTTCAGAAATATACATTGGCGACAACATGGATGCAATTCCCACACCCATCCCACCAAGTAAGCGGTATAATACCAATGTTGAGAAAGAAGAAATCAGAGAACAGCCGATAGCAGAAACCAGAAACAATGTAGCTGCAAGTAGCAACACTTTTTTCCTTCCATTTTTATCGCTCAACCATCCGGCAAATGACACCCCAATAATACATCCTACCAATGCTGAACTCACATACCACCCCTCCAGTGCAGCGTTAAGTCCAAATTGAAGTCGCACCATTGAAAGTGTTCCGGAAATTACGGCGGTATCATAACCAAATAACAATCCTCCCAACGAAGCAGTAATGGTTAACCATAAAATCATCAAGGATTTTTTATTCATAAGTCAATAATTAATCTGAAAACTCTTCACAAAATTCAAAATGAAAAGGATAAAATATTAATTAATCAGTTACATTAAAACTACTATTCAACCTGATATCTTCAGAAGAACTCCCTATCATTACAGAAAATTCACCGGGTTCTACTACCCAATTCAAATTAACATCCAGCATTTTTAACTCATCAAAACCAATTTCAAAATTGATTTGTTTCGTTTCGCCGGGCTCAAGTTTAACCTTTTTGAATCCTTTTAATTCTTTTACAGGACGGACAACACTACTTATTTTATCACGGATATAAAGTTGTACTACTTCACTACCGCTCATTTCACCTGTGTTTTTAGCAATGCAGCTAACAGTTGTTTTTCCGTATTTACCAATTGATTTTTTTGAAAGAGTAATATTGCTGTATTCAAAAGTTGTGTAACTCAATCCAAAGCCAAATTCAAACAATGGCCCTGATTCTTTTAAATCGGCATAAGAATTTCCCCAACCCTCATTTAGCCAATAACTTTTTGATGGTTTGTAATTATAATATACCGGTAGTTGCCCTGCATGCCTTGGAAAAGAAACCGGAAGTTTTCCACTTGGATTAACATCGCCAAATAAAATATCAGCAACTGCATCGCCACCCTTTTCGCCCGGATTCCAGGCTTCAACAATTGCAGGAATATTTTCAGCGATCCAGGGAATTGCCAATGATCTTCCATTTATTAAAACTACAACTGTTGGCTTTCCTGTTGCGTATATCTTTTGTATTAGTTCTTTTTGAAAACCTGTTAATTCTAAAGTAGCAACATCATATCCTTCACCCGAAGTTCCCTGTTTTCCTTCTTTTTGCCACTCATTCTCGCCCAAAACTATAACTGCAACTTCTGATTTCCGGGCTGCTTTAACGGCATTACTTATTTCATTCAGCTCATCACCGATAACGTTACATCCTTTGACATAGTTGATCTTTGTCTTATCACCTAGTTTATTCTTTATACCATCGAGAACAGTAACAATATCCTGTAAAACAACTTCGGAAGTATAATCACCCAATTGATTTAATTCATCATTAGCATTAGGTCCAATAACGGCAATCGATTTGATATTTTTATTCAGTGGTAATAACTTATCCTCATTCTTAAGAAGGACTATTCCCTCGTGTGCAGCTTCTAAAGCCAAATTTTGATGTTCTTCAGTGTGGGATACTTCAACCGCATTATTAACATCAACAAAAGGATTATCAAATAATCCCAGTTTAAATTTTTGTTCCAAAACCCTTCTTACTGAACGGTCAATGGT
>JABMQB010000896.1 GCA_013203525.1 Mariniphaga sp. | reverse complement strand
TAATCTGAATTTATTTGGATAAATAAAGGAAATATGACGATTATAGAAAAAATTATTGCAACTCATGCGGGCTTTGAAAAGGTAAAACCCGGTGATATTGTTGATATAGAGATTGATGTTCGACTGGCTCGTGATTTTGGTGGAGCAAATGTTGTAAAAAACCTGGTTGATAATAACCTTTCTATTGCTGATTCTTCAAAAACATGGTTTACTTTCGATTGTAATCCAACCGGTTCCGATCAGAAATATGCTGCAAATCAACAGGCTTGCAGGTTATACGCCCGTAATAACGAAATAACAGTTTATGATATTAATTCTGGCATTGGGACTCATCTTGCCATTGATCAGGGATTGGCATTTCCGGGATGTACATTGGTTTCAACCGATTCTCATGCAAATATACTTGGAGCAATTGGGGCATTTGGGCAAGGCATGGGCGACCGTGATATTGCAGCTTCATGGGCAACCGGGAAAGTTTGGTTTAAAGTTCCAAAATCTGTGAAAATAACCTTTACTGGTGAACGGAATTTAGGAGTTTCTGCCAAAGATTTTGTTCTGAATATGCTGAAACATTTTGGGGCAAATTCTATGCTTGGTTATTCAATAGAATTATATGGTGATGAGATAAATAAATTGTCGCTTGATGAACGAATTACCATTGCTTCGATGGCAACTGAAATGGGGGCAATAGCCATTTTAATTCCGCCTTCGGATGAAATTGTACACTATTGCAGTTCTCGCTCAGGTAAAAAAACAGAACCTGTTTTTGCTGATTTAGATGCTGTTTATGAAAAGGAAACGGAATTGGATATTACGAAATTTTGTAATGTCATTTCATTACCTGGCAAACCTCATGAAGTAAAAAATATTGGTGATATAAAAGGAATTAAAATTGATTCGGCATTTGTTGGGAGTTGTACAAACGGAAGGTCAGAGGATTTATATGTAATTGCTGAAACTTTAAAAGGCAGGAAAATAGCACCGGGAGTTCAATTCAAAATTGTGCCTGCAACCGATAAAATATGGAATAAATGCCTCGAATATGGATGGATTAAAATTTTCAAAGATGCAGGTGCCTTAGTGGGTAATCCGGGTTGTGCCGGATGTGCTTCAGGGCAAATTGGGCAAAATGGTCCAGGTGAAGTAACTGTTAGTACCGGAAACCGTAATTTTAGAGGAAAACAAGGGAAAGGGGATGTTTACCTTGCTTCACCTGCTATAGCTGCTGCATCTGCAATCGCTGGATTTATTACAACACCGGATGAAATTCCAAAGGAACCGGCTGTATTCAAGCGGATAAATGGTAAGACAAACAAATCAAATATTAAGGCTTCAGTAGATCATCAGTCAGAAAAGCAAACAATATTAGAGGGGAAAGCATGGGTAATTGATATTGACAATATCGATACTGATATGATTTTTCATAATCAATACTTATCGATAACCAATTTGGAAGAAATGGGGCAATTTACTTTTGGCAACCTAAAGGGATGGGAAGATTTTTCGCAAAATGCGGAATCCGGAGATATCATAATTACAGGAGCAAATTTTGGTGCCGGAAGTTCACGACAGCAAGCTGTTGATTGTTTTATATCGTTTGGAGTTCAAGCTGTTCTGGCAAAATCGTTTGGAGCTATTTACGAACGAAACGCAATTAATGCCGGATTCCCGGTATTAATTTATGAATCGATGAATGAATTGGAAATTCAAAATCGTGATCTTATTCAGATTGACCTTCTTCAAGGAAAAATTGTAAATAAATCAAATGGGAAAAGTATAATCATTAAAGGATTTTCCGATGTACAGTTTTCAATTTATAAAAAAGGAGGATTGTTAAATTAAAGAATATGATTGGACAAACATTTGTAGAAAAAGTATTTGGGGCTCCGGCAGGAAGTATTGTTTTTAAAAAACCGGATATTGTTATGACACATGATAATACATCGACCATTCAGAAAATATATTCAAAAATGGGAGGCCAAGAATTGCCTGATCCAAATCAATTATTGGTTGTACTCGATCATAATGCACCTCCAACAAATAGCAATCTTGCAAATAATTACCAGGCAATACGCAATTTCACAAAGGAATATAATATCGATAATTTTCATGACGTGGGCGAGGGAATCTGCCACCAGATTATGGGCGATTATGCAAAGCCGGGGATGATTATTGTAGGTAGCGACAGCCATACTTGTACGGCGGGTGCATTTAATGCTTTTGCAGCAGGAATTGATAGGACAGAGGCTGCCGGTATTTGGAAAAAAGGGGAAACATGGTTTCGTGTTCCCGAAACAATAAAAATTGCATTAAACGGTGAATTACAAAAAGGAGTTTATGCTAAAGATTTAGCCTTATATATAATTGGAATAATAGGAGCCAGTGGAGCTGATTATTTATCGATTGAGTTTCATGGATCCGGGGTGGAAACTCTCTCAATAGCCAGCCGCATGGTTGTTACCAATATGGCATCAGAAATGGGGGCTAAAAATGCGGTTTTTCCACTGGATGATAAATTAGAAGCATATTTAAATGGAGCACTGTATATATC
>JABMQB010000895.1 GCA_013203525.1 Mariniphaga sp. | reverse complement strand
TAATTGTGGAGTGGTATTCGTAAAATGCTTTTAAACTGTCAGGAATAGGATTTTTTGAATTGAATGATTCCGGAATCATCATACACAAAGAATGTGGAATCGACCTACCGGTCATATTCAGAAATTCCAGTGCATTATCAAAGGAGGCTGAATCCGATTTTCCTGGTTGGATAACAGGTAGCAACTTTTTCAAGTCCTCTCCAAAAACCTCTGATTTCATAAGTGCTTCACGAGCATGCATCCAGAGCCTGTTTCCTTTTATTGTATTTATTTCACCATTATGTGCAACAATCCTGAAAGGTTGAGCCAGATCCCAGGTTGGAAATGTATTTGTACTAAACCTTGAATGAACCAGTGCAATAGCACTTTTCAATTTCTTATCCTGAAGGTCTAAGAAATAATCTCTTAGTTGGCTTGGCGTTAACATGCCTTTATAAATAATAACCTTCGAAGAAAAACTTGGCTGATAAAATCCTTCTTTATTTTCTAGGTCTGATTCCCTGATTTCTTTCTCAGTAAGCTTACGAACTATATATAATTTGCGCTCAAGAGTATCCTGTTCAAGATTTGCTTTTACAAAAACTTGTTTTATTAATGGTTCAGTGGTTTTTGCAATATCGCCCGGAGCAGAACTATTAACAGGGACATCTCTAAATCCTACAAGTTTTAATCCTTCATCTTCAATATTTTTTGATAAAATGTCAAGACAAATATCTGCTTCAGATTCATCTTTTGGTAAAAATATAAGGCCCGTTCCATATTGCCCTTTTTTTCCCACATCCATTTTTAGCACTTCGAAAATAAACTCATGCGGAACCTGCATTAATAATCCTGCGCCATCGCCGGTCTTATTATCAGCACTGGTTGCTCCCCTGTGATCCATGTTTTCAAGAACTTCCAGTCCTCGCTCAATAATATTATGTGAAGGTTTCCCTTTTATGTGTGCTACAAATCCTATCCCGCAATTGTCATGTTCATTTTCAGGGTTATAAAGCCCCTGAGCTTTAGGTAGTGTCCTCTTCATCATATTCAATATAAATTCATTCATACTACGTTCAATTTTATCGCAGAGTTTCCCCTTCCAGCTAAAAACAGGGTAATTTAGTCCACTTTTGTAAAATTGAAAGTAAAACCTAAAAATTATTTACGAAGTGAAACCAAAAATAAACAAATAGTACAAATACGCCAATTTTTTCTGACACATATCATGCTTAATAACATAGAATTAACCTTTCTGAAAGATTTAATATAAATAAAATAACATTTGAAGTTACTGACTGCCTGCTAGTTTCAAAATTTAAAATGCAATTATTATGATGTAAGCATACTAATTGCTTTTTCTACTTTACCAAAATTAAATTCCTTGATAATTATTTTTTTCTTTTCTGATATTTTATCAAGATTCAGATTTCCGATACTTCCTTCATGGGTATGCCCTACTTTTTTCTCTGGATTAAACCGGCCCGATTCTATCATTTCCCCTACTTTTTTATAGGCTTCTCTAAAAGGCATTCCCTTTTCCACCAACTTATTAACTTCCTCAACACTAAAGATATAATCGTATTTAGGATCGTCCAGTATGTTTTTGTTTACCGAAATATTTTCTATTGCAAAAGATGCAATCTGCAAACAATCATTTAATTCATCGAATGCCGGAAGAAAAATTTCTTTGATAATCTGAAGGTCACGAAAATAGCCGCTTGGCAGATTATTTACAATTAAGGTAATTTGCTGCGGCAATCCTTGTATTTTATTACATTTTGCCCTAATTAGCTCAAAAACATCAGGATTCTTTTTATGAGGCATTATGCTCGAACCAGTAGTAAACTGAGAGGGCAGGCTAACAAAATCAAAATTCTGGCTCATAAAAAGGCACACATCAAATGCAAGTTTTGAAAGCGTAGAGGCAATATTTGACAAAGCGAAGGAAACAATCTTTTCTGTTTTTCCTCTACCCATCTGTGCATAAATAACATTGTAATTTAAGGAATCAAATCCTAACAGCTCTGTTGTCAATTGACGGTTTAAAGGAAATGAAGAACCATAACCGGCTGCCGATCCCAATGGGTTTTGATTTGTAATTTTATATGCTGTTTGTAATAAAAGTAAATCGTCAATAAGGCTTTCGCCATACGCTCCAAACCACAAGCCAAAAGACGACGGCATGGCAATCTGTAAATGTGTATAACCGGGCATTAACACATCTTTAAATTCATCGCTCTTATTTAATAAGTTATCGATCATCGAAGAACAATTCTCTGTAACCTCCCTAATTGCATCCCTTGTAAAGAGTTTTAAGTCGAGTAAAACCTGGTCGTTTCTTGACCGTCCACTATGAATTTTCTTTCCAACTTCACCCAATGCCTCTGTTAAAAGAAATTCAATTTGAGAATGAATATCCTCCATTCCAATATCAATTGCAATCTTACCTTTTTGGGCTTTCTTATAAAGAATCTTTAATTCTTTCTCCAAAATAATAAGCTCATCTTTCTTCAATAATCCGATTGATTCGAGCATTTTTATATGAGCCAACGAACCTGCAATATCAGACTGAGCAAGAAATAAATCAAGCTCATGATCTTTACCAATAGTAAATTTCTCAATGCTTTGATGAACTGAAGTTCCTTTATCCCAAAGTTTCATAACAATTTATTTTCACAACAAAGATATCCGTTTTAAATAATCAAAGTTAGGTTATTTCAATTTTGAAAGAAATAATAACGATGTTATAATTTACTTATTCCCAGATCAATTTCTATCCAACTGTAAATAGTATTATCAAATCATACTAATAACAATACCTAATTTTTAGCCTTAAATACATATTAGAGTTCCTTTTTAAATAAACAAATTGTATTTTTT
>JABMQB010000089.1 GCA_013203525.1 Mariniphaga sp. | reverse complement strand
GTGCAGGATGGTGGGATGAGGCCTTTATTTGGAATGTTTTTCTATGGATTGGCATTTGCAACTCCTTTTACATTACTGGCAATTTTCCCATCGGCATTAAATAAATTACCAAAATCAGGAGGTTGGTTAAATGCTATAAAAGTTGTTTTTGCATTTGTTTTATTAGCTTTTGGATTAAAATTCCTGAGTAATATCGACCAGGTTTACGGTTTGGGAATATTGAACCGCGACATTTACCTAGCCATATGGATTGTTGTTTTCTTTATGTTGGGTTTATATTTATTGGGCAAATTAAAGTTCTCACACGATAGCGATTTACCATACCTTGGAATCGGAAGATTTTTATTATCGATGGCAACATTTGTTTTTGTTGTATACTTGTTTACAGGATTACTGGGTGCACCATTAACTGGTATTTCAGCCTTAATTCCACCGGCAAGCAGCAATTCACATTTTGCTGGATCAGGACAGCAGTTTTCTTCAGTTACACCCGATGAATTATGTGGCCCGGCAAAATATGCCGACAAGCTTTATTTGCCTCATAATCTGCCTGGATATTTCGATTTTGAACAGGGAGTTGCATGTGCAAAAGAACAAAATAAACCGGTTTTTGTGGTTTTTAAAGGACATGCTTGTGCTAATTGTAAAAAAATGGAAAATACGGTTTGGACCGATCCTGAAAATCAAAAATTACTAGTTGAGAATTTTGTAATTACCGGGCTTTATAATGATGATCGTACCAAATTACCTGAAGAAGAATGGATAACCTCTACAATTGATGGAAAGGTTAAAAATACTATGGGGAAAAAGAACCTTGATTTACAGATCTCAAAATACAATACCAACAGCATTCCATTTCATGTAATTATTATGCCCGATGGAACTGAATATACATTTGGCGTTACTTTCGATAATGAAGAATTCAGGGAGTTTTTAAACAAAGCATTATAGTTAATTTTCAAGTTTTAAATTAGCCCGGTTTTTAATTCTTACTATTTATTGATTTTATTGAATTATCATGTAAAAACAATTAATTTAGGGTGGAATAAAATAAACCAACTATGAAATCAACTTACCTATTCAAAAAATCTAAAAATGTTATCCATCCTTTTGGTTCTTTTCTGATAATAGTTTTGCTCATTTTTACTTTTGGATCATGCTCCGATCCTGCTGATGGCAATGGTGCCTATAAAACAGGGAAATACCGTAACCTTTTTGTTGAGAACGGACATTCCCAGGAAGAAGTAAATGCCAAAATTGAGGGTGCGTTTCAGCAACTTTTCCACGGAGACAGTGCCCAGGTAATTTACTTTGAAGACGGTGAAAATGAAAATGGGAAACTGGCATATTTAGCTGATATTAACAGCAATGATGTCCGAAGTGAAGGTATGTCGTATGGTATGATGATTTGTGTGCAGATGGATAAAAAAGAAGAGTTTGATGCATTATGGAACTGGGCATTAACTCATATGTATGTTGATGAAGAGGGGCATCCAAACAAGGGCTATTTTTCATGGTCGATATTTTATAATGGCACACCCCGTGCTGAAACTCCTGCTCCCGATGGGGAAGAGTATTTTGCAATGGCATTGTATTTTGCCGCAAACCGTTGGGGGAATGCTGAAGGCATTTATAATTATAAAACCTGGGCTGATCAGATTCTTACTGATGTAAGGCATCGAGAGGTTATTACAGGGCCTACTTTACAAGGTGAGCGCTCAATCGGATCAATGGTTAGTGAGGAACATAATATGATTTTGTTTGTACCCGATATTGGAAGAAACGGATTCACTGATCCATCGTATCATTTACCGGGCTTTTATGAATTGTGGGCTCGTTGGGGACCCGAAGAAGACCGCGAATTCTGGGCTATTGCTGCCGATACAAGCAGGGCATTCTTTTATAAACATGTCGATCCAAATACAGGGCTTTGTACGGATTATGCTAATTTTGATGGGTCGATAGTTGAAAGCAGGTTTAACAGAAGGGCTATGACTTTTGCTTACGATTCGTGGCGAACTCAATCAAATTGGGCTTTTGACTGGTCGTGGTGGCAAAAAGATTTAAGGGAGGTAGAACTTAGCAACAGGTTACAATCATTTTTTGCGTCGTTTGGTGTTGAAACATTTGGGCATAGGTTTACCCAGGAAGGCGAAGTACTGGATTCTACACACCGTGCTGGTCTTGTTTCCACCAGTGCT
This sequence comes from Mariniphaga sp., assembly GCA_013203525.1. Taxonomy (GTDB): domain Bacteria; phylum Bacteroidota; class Bacteroidia; order Bacteroidales; family Prolixibacteraceae; genus JABMQB01. The sequence continues at coordinate 1,070 of JABMQB010000089.1, read as the reverse complement.
GTTTTAAGCCTGGCTGCTGATCATGAAGTTGCCAAAGAATTTGTTGAAGAATTTTGGAATACGCCAGTGCCGGAATCACATGGAGATCGGTATTATGACGGAACTTTGTATATGATGAGTTTATTGCATTGCAGCGGACAATTTAAAATCTGGAAACCGGAATAAGCGTGTAAAACACGAATTGATAAAACCTCTTGTATGAAAAAGTATAAATTAGGATTTGTATTGAGTGGAGGAGGGGCAAGAGGATTTGCTCATTTAGGTATTTTGCAGTATCTGGCTGAAAATAATATTAAGCCCCATATTATTTCGGCTGTAAGTGCCGGAGCAATTGTTGGTGTTTTTATTGCAAGTGGTAAAACACCCCTTGAAACCCATGAAATTCTTACCCGGCATGGTTTCCTGAAATATACAAAAATTCATTTACCAATCGATGGCTTGTTACATTTGGATGGGCTAAAGGAGATTTTCAGAAAAGAAATTAAACAGCAGAATATTGAAGAACTGGAATTGCCCTTTTATGTAGCAGCTACTAACCTGAATACCGGTAAAACTGATTATTTTAATCAGGGGCCAATCCATGAAATAATTATGGCTTCATCCTCTATTCCGGTATTGTTTTCACCTGTTACTTATAATAATTGCCAGTATGTTGATGGAGGAGTTTTGAATAACCTCCCGGTTGAACCATTATTGGGCAAGTGTGAGAAAATTGTGACTCAGAATATAAATCCTGTAAATGAAACCGGCAAATTAAAAAACCTGGTTCAGGTGGCTGCGCGCTCATTCCATATTGGTGTCCATGCGCGTATTGAGATTGCCAAAAAACATTCTGACTTGTACATTGAACCAAAAGAACTGGATAAGTACGATATACTTAAAGCCAAACTGGCGGATAAGGTTTTTGAAATTGGTTATAAGTTTGCTCAAACACTGGATTTATCAATTTTAAAAAAAAATAATACCATGAAGTTAGCGCTCAACGAACTATCAAAAATCCAAAAGGTATTATTAATACTTGTTTTAATTATTCTGTTTTTTATTGCCTGTGAACTAATATTCGGATTGGG
>JABMQB010000894.1 GCA_013203525.1 Mariniphaga sp. | reverse complement strand
CATCAAATTTAGGAGATGAACTATTATTAGTTAGAAATTGAAGCCCAACGCCTTTAACCCAACCATCCTTTTCATTTAAATAATGTTTTAGTGTCTTGCCTTTAGAAAATTTCTCAATTAATAGAAAATCTCTTTCTGTTCCCCACATGGCAGTTTTCCATATCGTTGTATCTGGCTTTTCACATTCCTTACGTGGCAAATAATAAAAATCCAGTGGATCAAGTATTAAACTGTCTCCAAAACGATCTTTTTCTGTAGGTTTCGGGCAAATATATGTTAGTTTTTCAAATGGTTCTTTAGGTTCAGTATTTTTGAAGAAAATGACACAAGCTGGTCCAACTGCATTTGCGAATACACTTTTACCCTGACCTTTTTTAGGTTTTCGCAATGCCGAAAAATTTATAACAGTATTTACGAAATTATTGTTAAATAAATATTCCCTGAACTTTCTATATCCGCCTGATTTATTAAAAAGAATTTTACTTGTTGAAATTAATGCAACATTACCATTCTTTTTACATAGTTTGGATGCACGATGTATAAACGGTAAAACCATTTCCTGGGCAAATTCCTCCCTTTTGCAATAGTCTCCTGCTTCCTTATCGATACTTCCAGTTTTTGAACTTTTAAAAGGAGGATTTCCAAGAATAAGATCAAAATCAGGTTGGTGTTCAATAATATTTGATAAAGAACTTTGCCTGTATAAATTTTTACCCTGTCTTTTATTTTCCTTAATTTCTGAATCATAAATGAGATATGGAAATTTAACTTCAGATCGTTGCCAGATTGTCTTAGGATTTAAATAACTTATAAGTGCTAAATATAAACTAAATGCTGCAACTTTAATAGCTTCCCTATTAATCTCAAATGCGTAAATCGAATTTATAAGAATTTTTTTAAGATCATTGAATTCAGGATTCTTATTATAAGTCGCAATCCACCTTTCAATTAACCTTCTGTAACTTTCCACTAAGAAAATTCCTGATCCGCATGCAATATCAATAACTGTCAGGTTATAATTTTTATTCTTTTCGTTAGGCCAAGGCAGGCATTCATTTAATATTAAATCGACTAAACTATGTGGTGTATAATATTCCCCATTTTTAGATTTTTCTTCATCTGTTTTATTCAGGAATATTTCATAAATTTCACTTAATAATTCTATTGGAATAACTTTAAAATCAAATTTTTTCCAAAGAGATTTCTGCCCATAAGTTATTTCGTCTCCCCAAAAACAGGATGAAATTAATGCTAAATCAGATTCAGAAATTTGTTCCTCTTCTACTTGAGATACCGGGAAAAGATCACCATTAAATTTATCTTCAAGATGCTTGAAATACTTATACGTGGGGGTTTTTTCTGAAAGAAGGTCAAAATAAGTATTTGCATCACTTTTAAAAATCCGATAAAATTCAGGATCAGTAGCTCCAATATCTTCCAAATAAATAATAAACAACGATCTTGTTAGCAGGTCGTGGATTATTTCTGGAGATATTCCTCTTTTTAATAATTTTAGTTTTGTATTCCTAAGGTTACTAACCAAAACTTTATCAACACGTTTATTTATATTAAAATGACAAGTAAATTCGGAATCACTCCATAAACTCCCAGAATCAATCGCTATACGTCCAAATAGACTTTTTAGTTTGTTAAAATCTTCAATTGTATCTGATATTGAAAACCTTCCAATTTCGATCTGGTTGAAATCTTCTAAATTCTTATATGGATTAATAGGTGTATCAAAACAATTGTAAATTCTAATTTCTGTTGGAGATGAAACATAAAGGAATGGAACTTTACGTTGATTCCATATTTTTTTTTGTTGAATACAAATATCAATTAATGATTCGGGATTAAAATCTGTTATGCTTTTAAAATATAATGATGCATAATCACCTGTGAAATAAACACTATCAATTTCAAACTTGCCTTCAATTTCTGTGGAAATATAATACCTCCTTGAATGATGTAAAATATTTTTTAAATTATCAATGGGTTCAATGAATTCTTTAAAATCCAGTTCATCTAATATGTCAAATGTTTTTTCCAAGTTTTTAATGCTACTAAACCTTTATTTTTTGAATAAAATTAAGTTTTAAAATCTCCTTTATCAATTAATACTAAAATTTGATTCCAAAGTTATCAATTTTTTTTTGTTATCAAATAAAATGATTAAATTATTATCGAAATAAAGATAATAATAATATCAAAAATAATGAATACAGATATTGTAACAAAGAAACTGGCTGTTTTAGCCGATGCGGCAAAATACGATGTTTCGTGTGCTTCGAGTGGAAGCAACAGAAAAAATGTGAAGAAAGGTTTGGGAAATGGAGTAGCTTGTGGAATATGCCACAGTTTTACTGAGGACGGTAGGTGTGTCAGCCTTTTGAAAATTCTGATGACCAATAGTTGTATTTACGATTGCGCTTATTGTATCAACCGAAGAAGTAACGACCGTCCAAGAGCAACTTTTTCAGTAAAGGAATTGGTTGAACTTACAATTAATTTTTACAGAAGAAATTATATTGAAGGATTGTTCCTTAGTTCGGGAGTTATAAAAAATCCTGATTATACAATGGAAAGGATGGTTCAGGTAGCAAAAGATTTACGTATTAAAGAAAAGTATTATGGTTATATCCATCTGAAGGCAATCCCGGGGGCTTCATCCGACCTGATTCAGGAAGCAGGCTTTTATGCCGACCGGTTAAGTGTAAATATTGAAATTCCTACTGAGCAACAGCTTTTACGTTTGGCACCCGAAAAAAACTATAAGCGTATTTTAAATCCCATGGTTCAAATTAAGGATGGAATTATTGCCAATAAGGAGGAACGAAGAAAATATAAAAAAGCTCCAATGTTTGCGCCTGCCGGGCAAAGCACGCAGCTTATTGTAGGTGCTTCGCCCGAAACCGACAGGCAGATTCTTCAACTATCGTCACAATTATATTTACGGCAAAAACTCAGAAGAGTGTATTTCTCAGGATATCTTCCGGTAAATGAATACGATAAGCGGCTACCTGCGATTACCAAACCTCCGTTAGTGCGTGAAAACCGATTATATCAAAGCGATTGGTTAATGCGGTTTTATGGTTTCAGGGCTCATGAAATCCTGGATAAAAACCAACCTTTTCTCGACTTGAATATTGACCCAAAACTGGCTTATGCTATTCGTAACCTGCATCTTTACCCCATCGATATTAACAAAGCCGATTTTGAATTAATACTTCGTATCCCGGGAATTGGTGTTCAGTCGGCAAAGCGGATTATATACGCCCGCCGGTTCAGGAGGTTAAATACCCAACATCTTCAAAAAATTGGGGTAGTTTATAAACGTGCCAAGTATTTTATTACCTGTAATGAACTTCCGCCAAAAATTCATGGATTTTCACCTGGTATTTTAAAAAACAGGATTATAGCTGAGAATCGAACCAAACGAAATATTGTTGATTTGCAATTGTCGCTGTTTCCCAAAATTCATCATGTATTACCACCAGTTCATTAAAATGATTCAAATTTTTACTTATAATAATACTTTCGAAGGATTTCTTACAGTTGTGTTTGAATGTTACATGCGAAACGCTTACCCAGCTGATATCCGCCCTCGCAATAAGCTACAGCGAAATATTTTTTGTGAATATATTTTTATCGAATCAAATCCGGATAAAGCTGCCAGGGTTTGGAAAGGAATAAGAGAACGATTACCAGGGAAAAATAAAAATCTTCCTTTCTATTCTTTTCTTTCAGAAGCAGATGGAATTGAAATGAAAATTTTCAGGTTTATAAAGCGGATTTTTAGCAAACAGTTTGATGTTGATACCGATTTTGGCGATCCCGATGTGTTGTACCTGAACCAGGTTTCAATGAAAGTTAAACATGAAGGAATGCGGATGCTTCAGTTTGTAAGGTTTCAACGAACCAAAGAGGGGCTTTACTTTTGTGGAATTGAACCAAGGTACGATGTAATTCCATTGGCCATCAATCATTATAAAAGACGCTTTGCCAATCAGAAATGGATTATTTGCGATTTGAAGCGTGATTATGGTATTTTTTATGATTTAAAAGAAACCCAGGAAATAGTATTAACGCAGAAAAATTTTAATGAATTAGATGGTGCTGTTCAGGATTATTTATTAGAAGAGGGTGAAGAGTTTTATCAACAACTATGGAAAACATATTTTAAAAACATTAACATTAAAGAAAGAAAAAATCTGCGTTTACAAAGACAGCATATGCCACAGCGTTTTTGGAAATACCTGACTGAAATGCAAGAGGATTAATAAAAAATGAAAGTTCTTGAAATATTAAATCCAAGATGAATTCCACCATCTGTCCAGCTTTCAATTGTATTGCCAATAAAACCATTTTCGCGCATACTTCGGGAATTGGTAATGGTTATTTGGAAAACATGGCCACCGGTAATAATATCGACTCCAAATGAAAGCGGATTGTAGTATTTTATGCCATAATATTCCGGATTTTCGCGATGGACTAAAATATATTCAGCATTTAAAAATACTTTTCCCGAAATTCTGTATCGCCCTCCAATTCCCAAAGCAAACAGGTTTTTGTCAAGTTGTGCATCGCCAACAATATTCCTATAAATATAGGTCGGCGCAATTTGAATGGATAGATTATCATTGAATTTTCGGGCAAGTAATAATTGTTGCATAAAAGCCATTCGTGAATCTATCCAATTTTGTTCCGCTGCCTGAGTTTTTTTTATCGTGGCTAATTCAGTGCTTGAAACAAATGACAACTGGAAAGGAAAGTTCTTTTCACCCTTGCTTTGGTTAAGTATTGAGAATTTTGCAAAAGCATTGTAGGTTTTTTCATAATTTCAACGGCCAGCTCCAATTGTTATCCAGTCGGCTAATCCATATTCAAGGCTAAAATGTATTAACGATTGATCGAGCCCAAACAATCCATAAACTCCATCGTTAACAGGACCAAACCGGTGTGAAATTCTGAATTCTAATTGCCGTGCATATTTCTGTTTTACGGAATGCAAATTTACAATCCGGGTTGAACTAAAAATATCTTTTGCAATTTTAGTATTTGGGTCTGATTGGTCTGCAAATGGATCGTTATTTTGACCAAATGAAACCGAAGAAATAATTAATGAAGTTGTAATAACGAATATGGATAATAGCTTTTTCATTGTTGTCAAGTATTAATTTATATTGAAACAACAACTATATCAGATTAGTTTAGAAGGGATTTTTAAAAAAGGGAAAATTATACAAAAATTAAAGCACTAATTTTTTTTGTGGTGATTCGGAAAGCCCAAGTAAAAAGTTTAAGCTTCGCAGGTTAAATTCTTCGGCTTGTTCAATATTACAAACATGGCCACATTTAGGCAATATTTGCAAATTTATAAAAGGGAATTTTTTTGAATATTTTATTGAATGTTCAAGAAAAGCAAAATCCTGGTCTCCCATAATCATCAGGGTTGGTTTTTGCAGAGGGATATTAAAATAAAGTTCGAGTTTATTTTTGAGTTCAGTTAGTAATCCAAGCCAGATTTTAAATGCTTCGGTTCTGATAGTTTTTGCTTCGCGGACAAATAACCTCCGTGCAACTTTATGGTTTTCATATGGCATTAAAATCCATGCAACGAGCTGGTAAAGTTTATGATAAGGGATAATGTTTGAAAGGATCACACCGGTTTTAAAAAGTAAATGTGTTCTACGATCCAGGTTCATTATTCCACCACCAATAACAATAGATAGAATGAGGTTGGGACGTATTTGTTCTATTTCCTGAATAATCAGCGATCCCATTGAGACACCTAATAAATGTGCTTCTGTAATTTCCAGTTTATCAAGTAAATTTATCACATTTTGTGCAACCTGAGTGAAGGAAATTTTTTCATCCTCGGGAGTTATAAATTCTTTCGAATTCCCATGATCCTGTAAATCGGGTAAAAGCAAATTAAAATGCTTTCGGAATGCAGCTACCTGCCTTCCAAAAGTTTTGGAACTACCTCCCGCACCATGGATAAAAACGATCCATTGTTTATGTTCGGGCCTTGTGTATTGTTCGTAACTAAGTATTTCCATGTAATTAATTCAGTTTAAAAGTAGGAATATCCGGCTTATTTGCAACCCATCTATACCATTAATGTTTGATTTAACAAGTAAATTTGAATTAGGGTTTGACTATTAAATTAATTTGGCCGAAATAATTATTTTAATATTTTTTTAGGAAGTTTTTTAATTGATTCGATTTTTATGCTTTTAATATACAAATCTCCACCTTCCGATTGTAATTGAATTTTTCCGGAAGTTAACGGCTTAATTTCATCATTTTCGTAAATTCCACAATTTGTATTTACCATTACAGTCGTTCCATTTACAACATGCACTGCTGTTCTTCCAAAACAATATAAGTCAACGGTATTCCATTCTCCAATAGGATTTTCTACATCCTGTGCTTTTTTAATGGAACCTCCATTGGCTTGCCTTCCAAATTCGGTATTATCCCCATCGGAATTGTAAATAAATGATCTGCCATCTTCTCCTTTTGTAGTTTTTGATTCGCAAGTGGTATTTACCATTAGGTATGTATCTCCAAGGTTACTCTGCATCATTTGGCTTTCGATACATGCCATCCAGGTTCCAAATGCAGCACCAAAATCTCCAAAGCTATGGTACAGTAATCCACTGTTTCTGCTTGAATAAACTTTTTCACCCCATTTAAAAACCATTTGTAAATGATAATTCTCGAACGATTCTTTTGTAGCCAGTGCAGCATTCACTTCACCTGATATTTTTATGATTTTCTCACCATCTTCTTCAATAACAGAGAAAACTTTTTCTGGAGTTGCATTTTTATGAAGGTCGTCAAAACCCCGAAGTGCCGATCCAATATATATATCCCAGTTATCCAGGTTATTTCCGTTGAATAAAGAATTCCATCCTGGTTTTGCGGCAATTAATAAAACAGCTATCAGAGCTAAAAATGGTATGTAAACTAATTTTTTCATTTTGTATTGGTTTAGTAAATAAAAAACTGCCCTAAATATAGGACAGTTTTCTTAATATTGTAGCGATAATCTTCTGAATTAAACTGCTTGTTGTGCTAAAATTTCTTCGGCTCTTGTAAGGATGGTTGCGTCGTCGAGGAGAACGATTCCGCCGTTTGGGCCTGGTTCCATGTGAATTCCAACTGCTGTTCCGTTTTCGTAATTTGCGCCTCCAAAATAATTCCTGACGGTTTCCTCTGTAACTTCAAACTCCCGCGCAATTTTTCTAATTGAACCGTCAGGCAAGCTGTCTTTGATTTTACGCAGCTCATTAAAGGTGATTTTCCTCTCCATAACTTTAAAGATTTATATGATTTAGAACTCTTTGAATTTTTTTATAAAAGTAAAACTAATAATTAAATAACAGAATGTTAAAAGTTATGTTGTAAAAAATTTATACGAAATTAAATTAAGAAATGTTGCCGATTTTATTCTGGATTCATTTAAGGGTTTGAAAATCAATATAATTTGATTTTAGGTTTTCTTATTCTGATTTTCTGTCCTAATTTTAATTAACATTTTTTAAGATTAATTTTTACAATCCTTCTTTAATACAGTCATAAATAGCCTGATGCATTGCCGGCCTGATATTCAAATTAAAAAGTTTCAGGTTTTCGCGGGTAGGATATACCCGGTTTGAAAAGAATATGTACAGGAGTTTGTTGTCTGGGTCTGCCCATGTAAAGGTACCAGTGTACCCACTATGCCCAAAACTGTTTATACTTGCATCAACGGCAGGATATGCATCTTTAAGTTCATTTTGACTGTTATCTAACAAAGGTTTATCAAAACCAAGCCCTCTGCGGTTTCCGTCTTCAGGGAATTGGTACCGTGTAAACTCATCGATGGTTTTTTCGGGTATATATTGTCTGCCTCCATATTGTCCTTTTTGAAGATACATTTGCATGAGTTTTGCCAGGTCGTTTGCTGTACCGAATAATCCGGCATTGCCCGAAATTCCATCCATCATTGCTGCTCCTTCGTCGTGAACAAAACCCTGTATCTGTTCTTGCCTGAAAAAATCATCAAATTCTGTGGGAACCATCCGCTCCAACGGGTAGTATTTGTATGGGTTATATGTAATACTGTGGGCTCCTAACGGATGATAAAATGTATTTTTCAGATATGTTTCATAATTTGAATTAGTAAGTTCTTCAATTATGGAAGGGTAGAGATAAAAACTTAAACCTGAATATAAGTACTCGGTTTTATCAAGCAATGGTGATTCTTTGATTTCATCAAACATTGTTTCCTGATATTTATTATTCATAAACAGATTGGAAGAAACTCTGAACGAATAGTTTTTATTTGGATTTTTCTTAAAAACACGAGTACGCAATTTTCCGTTTCTTTTTACTGTCGATTGCCAGAATGGAATCCAGGCTTGTAGCCTCGATTGGTGAGCCAGGATATCACGCACTATTAAACTATCTTTATTTGAGCCAATAAAATCAGGCCAATACCTACTGAAAGGGACATCCAATTCGAATTTCCTTTCTGAATACAATTTCATTAAAGCCGGAAGTGGACCTGTAATTTTTGTTATCGAAGCCCAATCATAAATATGACTTTTTGTTACATGTATTTGCTTTTCATAGGTCAGGTAACCATAACATTTGTGAAAAATAATATTTCCATTCAGGGCAATTATTACCTGGCAGCCAGGATAAGCCGCAGAATCGAGTCCAAGATTAGCAATGGAGTCAATTCTGTGATTTAGTAAAACGGAATTTATTTCTTTTTCCTCAGGGATTGTGTATTTAAACCGCCCAATATTTTTTACAGGGTAGCCATGTCCCTCTTTAAAATTCTCATTTATTGTTATTGGCAACCTACCCGATGCATCAATTGATCCAAAAATTAACTGGGCAGAAAGTTCCTGTGCAAGTTTTGAATCTTCATAAGCCATAACCAAACCAGGAGCATTTTCAATTCCTTCAAAATATTTCAGGGCATATGCATTTCCAAAGAAGACAAAAATTGATTTTTTGGATGATAAAATCTGGGTAACCGCTTTTTGCTGAATTTCACTGATTCCGTATTTTCGCGCTGGGAACATATTAATTTCATGGATACTTCCAATTACCAGGTTAAATGGTTCAAGGTCATTTTTAAGTTTTTCCAATTCTTCAGCAGATGCATCTTTTGTTATGCAAAAATGCTCTACTTGGGTGTGTTTTTTCAGCATTTCCTGAAAAGCACTGTTTGTATCGCCTCCAATTTTTACTGATGCAATTTTTAATGTATCAAGCCCTTTAATCGGCAAAATATGGTCGTTATTAAGAATCGTAAGAGAATTTTCGATAAGTTTTCGTAGCCTGACCTCATATTGAGGATTGTTAAGTTTGAGATAAAGATTTTCCAGGCTTGTAGCCTTATAATTGTTTAATCCTGCCCATCGTTTAGCAGAAAGAATTTTTCTGCATTTTCTGTTGATATCATCAATGGCAATTTCTCCGTCGATAATGGCTTCAATAATTGTTTCGATTGTTTTGGCAATATCAGGTACAAATTCAACCATGTCATTTCCGGCTTTTAAAGCTTCCAGTTCAGCTTGCCCTTCTGGAAGATTGACACCTCCCATATTCATTGCATCGGTAATTATCAATCCTTCAAAACCAAGTTTTTCCTGAAGATATTTTTGAATAATATTTGACGAAAAAGTGGCTGGAATTTCTAAAGTGTCAACATCAGGGACATGGAGGTGCGCAGTCATTATTCCCCCAATACCCAAATTAATAAGCTGTTTAAATGGATAGGCTTCAATACTGTCAATCAATTCTAACGATTTATTTAGTGCAGGTAATATTTTATGTGAATCAGTTTGAGTATCTCCATGTCCGGGAAAGTGCTTGGCAACCGCTAATATTCCAGCATCCTGCATCCCCTGAGTTAATACAGACGCTTTTTCGGCAACGTTATATTTGTTTTCACCAAACGACCGAAAATTTATAACCGGATTTTCAGGATTTGTATTAACATCGGCAACGGGGGCAAAATTTACGTGAATACCAATTTGTTTGAATTGCTTACCGATATCGGTTCCCATTCTATATAATATTTGCGCATTATTAATTGCACCCAAAGCTTGTGCTCGTGGGTAAGTTATTGTACTATCAATCCTGAATCCAAGACCAGTTTCACCGTCAGTAGCGATCAATAGCGGGATGTTAGAAACCTCCTGAAGTTCATTAATCAGTTTTGTTGTTTCAAATGGTGATCCCTGCATAATAAGAATGCCGCCGGGTTTGAATTCTTTTATCGTATTAATCAATTGTCTCTTATGAATTTCTCCCTGGTTTGGGTAAGCAGTAATCATAATCAATTGCCCGATTTTTTCTTCTGGTGTTAAATTTTTCAGGGTAGAATTCACCCAGCTATCATCTAAAAATGTCAAAAAAGGTGCTTGTTGTGCATTGCTTTTGGGGACGCATAAAAGAAGGAAAAGAATCAGACAAAATGAAAATACTTTAAGACAATGCATATTACCCATTTTTTATAATTATTTAAACTGAACGGCTTTTAAAATGGTATCTTCGTAAAGATAAATACCAGATTGTTTTTTCATGAAAAAAATCGGAATAATTTTTATAATAATTCTTCAATTTTATTTTAGTAAGGCACAAGAAACGGAGATCATTGTTGGTGCAGAACAATCGCAAGAATATTTTAATTTAATAAGAAATAAGAAAGTAGGATTGGTGGCTAATCATACTTCAATAGTAAAAGGAATACATTTGCTCGATTTCCTTATTTCTGAAAATATAAATGTTGTTGCAGTTTTTGCTCCTGAACATGGTTTTCGGGGTGAAGCAGCGGCAGGTGAATTGGTAAGTGATGGACGCGATTTGAAAACCGGGGTAAAAATAGAATCTATTTATGGCAGCAATTATAAACCATCGGTTGAACAACTTGAAGGTATTGATGTGATGATTTTTGATATCCAGGATGTAGGTTGCCGGTTTTATACATATACTTCAACATTACATTATATTGTTGAAGCCTGTGCTGAAAATGATATTCTACTTATAGTATTTGACCGACCAAATCCAAATGGCGATTATATTGCCGGTCCTGTTTTGAAAAATGAGTTTCAATCGTTTGTTGGGATGGATCCAATTCCGGTTGTTCATGGATGTACAATTGGAGAAATGGCATTAATGATAAATGGTGAAGGATGGCATCAGTGTGAAAAAAAATGCGATATTATAGTTATTCCCGTTCAGAATTATACTCATGATACCAGATATTCATTACCGATAGCTCCATCACCTAATTTACCAAATGATTTGTCTGTTAGGCTTTATCCTTCATTGTGTTTTTTTGAGGCAACGAGTGTAAGCATAGGGCGGGGAACAGAATTTCCATTCCAGGTTATTGGTTATCCTAATAAAGAATTTGGTGATTTTTCATTTACCCCTGTTGAAATATCTGGTGTTGCCTTAAATCCAAAACAGGAAGGTAACATTTGTTATGGGGAGGATCTTAGGAATCTTAATAAAGCCCCGCTTTTCACATTAGATTTTTTTCTAAAATATTATAAAAAATTTAAGGTTGAAGAAGAATTCCTAACCCGCGAAAATTGGTTAAATCTTTTATCAGGCGATGATCAGTTTATTAAACTTATCAGGGAAGGAAAAAGTAAAGAGGAAATTTATAATTGGATGAAAATTGGCTTGGATAATTATAATAAAATAAGGACGAAATATCTTCTATACACTGATTTTAATTCATTATGAATCCATATTTAGCACTTTTTATCATATTAGGATATTTTGGTGTATTGATGATTATTTCGTGGATCACATCACGAAAAACTGATACAAGTACTTTTTTTAATGCTAACAGGAAATCACCATGGTTTATTGTAGCTTTTGGAATGATAGGGGCAACCTTATCAGGAGTAACTTTTATTTCGATACCGGGGGAAGTTGGTAATACTGCGTTTACTTATTTGCAATTTGTATTAGGAAATGTGGTAGGTTACTGGTTAGTTGCTGTAGTGCTAATTCCATTATATTATAAACTGAGACTGGTTTCAATCTATTCATTCCTGGAGCAACGTTTAGGAAAATATTCATATAAAACTGGTTCTTTCTTCTTTCTGATTTCCAAACTAATCGGGGCAGCATTTAGATTATATTTAGTTGCAGGGGTTCTGCAGATTGCGATTTTTGATGCATTTAATGTTCCATTTGGGATTACAGTTTTTGTAAGTATTCTGTTAATTTGGATTTACACTTACCGTGGAGGAATTAAAACAATAGTGTGGACCGATACTCTACAGACCTTATTTTTGGTTACAGCTGTAATTTTTACAATAGTAGTAGTATCGAAATCAATGGATTGGAATTTGAAAGAAATGTTTTTAGCCATTGATGCCAACCCACTTTCCGATGTTTTTACATGGGAATGGAGATCGGGGAATAATTTTTTCAAACAATTTTTTGCAGGAATTTTTATAACCATTGTAATGGTTGGAATGGATCAGGATATGATGCAAAAAACACTTACCTGTAAAAATCAAAAAGATGCACAAAAAAACATGTTGGTTTTTAGTGTTTTTTTTTTGGTAGCGTTGTTTTTGTTTCTGTGCCTTGGAGCAATATTATATATATATGCAAATCAAAACGGTATACAAATTTCGGCAAATTCCGATGATTTATATCCATTACTTGCAATGAACGAATTTGGAGGAGTTATTACAATTGTGTTTTTATTGGGTATTACTGCAGCGGCGTACTCAAGTGCCGATTCTGCTTTAACGGCCCTCACAACATCTTTTT
>JABMQB010000088.1 GCA_013203525.1 Mariniphaga sp. | reverse complement strand
CCTGAACTATGTACTGTTCATTTACTTCCGGCTGACCACCACATAACAAAAAAGAATTATTCTTTGTACCAATTAATGTTTCGGGTGAAAAACATTAGAATTGCTAATATTGCAAACAAACCAACACTACCAGTGAGCAGTGCAAAAAATTCAAGTTGCAAAAGAATGAAAATGAATGCATAGCATGTTGCTAATGTAAGGCTTATTCCCAGTGAAGATTTAAACGAAGGCATAAAACTTCTTGAGTAAATAAAAACCAACAAAAGAACCGCAATGGATGAAATAAGATAAGCAAAATTAAATCCAACATGTTCTGAAATAGATAGCAATAATAAGTAAAAAATTGTTATTGCACTACCTACCATAATGTATTGAAACGGATGGATTCTTTTTTTTGAAAATACTTCATAAATGAAGAATACAACAAATGATAAAACGATGATTAGAATTGCATATTTGGCGCTTCTGGTATTTTTTTGGTAATGATCAGCCATGGTAATCAGCTCTACACCAAAATCAGATTCATGTATCCACGATTGATTATCAATTGATCCTTCATTGTTATTTAACCATTGTTGGGGGAAATTACGGTTAAAATGGAGAATATTCCAATTCGCTTCAAATCCTGTATCTGCAACATTACGGTGCTTGGGAAGAAAATTACCAATAAAACCCGGATCACTCCATGAGGAAGTAAGATTTACATTTGTTTTTTCTCCGATGGGAGAGAACATTAAATTTTGGCTTCCTTTTAATTTTAATGAGCAGCTAAATTTCCCAGGAAAATCATTTGACAAGTTTAAGGGTAATATTAATGAAATTCCACTTTTTCCAATGGAAGAATTGCTTATGCCTGGAGAAAAAACATAATTTTTATTGTTCCAAATTAATTTCACTTCTTCATTAATTCCCCGTAAATCGTTAATCGAAATATTTATTTGTGCCTTGTTCCATAGTATATCTTCATTTGGTATATCCCAGATATTAAAATCGGGTTCCTGAAAAGTACCTGTCAGATCTATTTGTGTTTCATAAACCACCACATCATAAATACTTCTGTATAGTTTGTTGGGAATTATATCCCCATTGATATTTAATGATTTGGGAAGGAATGTGGCTGTTTGAATAACTTCTTTATATTTATCGTCTTTTGAATTATAAATGCTTTTTTTGAATGGAATAGTAAGAATTGGTCCTGCTATTGTCTGATTGTGCGACCATTTATCCATTACCTCGTTAGTTGCACTTTTGGCATTTTCGCTACGTTCGTTAATTAACGACAAGATCATTATTTTAGGAATTAGTAGAATCAATACCAAAATTCCAATTGTTATTAGTTTAAAAGATAAAGTACTGTGGAAACTGATTCCAAAACGATCCAAAATGTTTTCTTGTTTTTCTTTTTCCATGATTTCAATTTTTAATGTTTACAAAGAACTTTGAATTTCAAAGCGAATATGTAAAAAATTATTGTTTTTGTTGATTGATTAATTCTTCTAAAGCCTTTAAATGCAAATTAAATGCAGTTTTACCCGATGGTGTTATTTCATACGTTGTATTTGGTTTTCGTCCTATAAAAGTTTTAGTAACCAAAATATATTTTGTCTTTTCTAAAGATTTTAAGTGACTTGCAAGATTGCCATCCGTTAAATCTAACAGATTTTTCAGGGTATTAAAACTAAGCTTAGAATTGACCACCAATGCAGCCATAACACCAAGTCTTACTTTATTTTCAAAAGCCTTATCGAAATTTTGAATCAGGTTTTTCACAATCAGGACTTTTGATTTCTTTTTTTATTTTGCAGGTACAAAAATCCATAAACAATATGAACTACTCCAAATCCTAAAGCCCAAAGAAATAGTCCACACCCCGGAATAATTGCGGCTATTAAGCCAAGTAGTATTTCAATTAATCCAAGTGTGAAAATCTCAGGGCGAGTGTATTTTGATGCATTTACTAATGCCAATCCGTAAAAAATAAGAAAACAAGGGCTGATAATTTCATAAATTCCCCTTAAGGCCAATATTGAAATAAGAATACCCCCACTTGCCAAAGGGATTAAAAGGTTAACCAGTAAAAGTTTTGTCCCTGGTCCCCATAACGGTTTCTGTTCTTTTCGAGCCTGTTTTGTAGTTAGAAAAAGAACCGTAGCAAGTGATAATAATAGAACTATTAAACCAATAATAGAGAGTTGTATAATAATATTAGTACCATACTCTTGCCTGTATATGGAAGGAAATTGGACATAAATAATCCGATATACGATGAATGCACCTGTTAGCGCATATAAACCAACTAAAATCCCTGAAAGACCACTTAGTGAAAGGAATCGACTTGATCGATCCATGATTTTTCGAATGTCTTTTAATTCTGATAGTAATTTTTCTGAATCATTCATATTGAAAGTACTTTGAATTACAAAGTAAATGAATTGGATTTGATTTTCAAAGAATAGATGTTTAATTTTTTAAATTTTTTGTTTAAATTAATGTTCCCCAGAACTTATAAATTATTTAAAGGTTCTAGCAGCCTGTCGGACTTAACCGTTAATGCTTCTGAGAATTCCATATTTATGAGCCAACTTCTTTCATAACTTTAAATATCGAAACGTAGGGAGCTTAGCGGTGCATTTTTCATCATTTTTCGACATTTTTTCATTTGTAGAAATTAAGTCCGACAAGCTCCTAGATAGTTTTTAAGTCAAAAGTCGAAATAGTATTTTTTATCATTCAGGGATTCATATATGAAGCCTATCTCCTCCATTCGATGAATTATTATAGAAATGGAATCCTTTATACAAAATTTTATTTAATAAAAGAAGGTGTTACAGAAAGCATAATGTACCCCCAACTTTGACGTACAGAACTATCACCGCCTTTTAAGATTTCCATTGAATCGCCGGCAAGCAACATTGACCAACCGGCAACTAATTTTGCGGTTGGTTTTACTACCCACGAGATTGATAAATCCAGTTCTGTTCCTAAGTAATTATCTGCATTGGCAGAAATATCTGCTGCAGCACCAAAATAATGCAGGTCGGCATTAAACCCGAATTTGTTTTTGGTGTATTTGTACTTTAGGTAAATATCATTTAACCCTACTGAACCCATATGGTTACCAACATAAAAATAATCCATAAAACCATTGAATTTGTGATTGGTTCCATAAAATGGTGTAAACGATTTTATTTTTGAAGTTTCATTATACGATGTTCCTGAAAGATGTTCAAACCCGCCAGAAATATCATTTTTTAGTGAAACTTCCATCAAAAAATTTAATCCTCTAATTTCTTTACCAGAAACATGTTTTCCCATTTGATAATACAGGTTTGATGCCAGGTTCAATTTTCCAAGGGCAGTTGAAAAATGTCCTCCAAGTGTTTGGCTGAATTTTGTTTCTTGTTTTTCTTCATTCATTACTGGAACACCATCATTCAATAGCAATATCATGCGAGCGTGCCTGATGCGCCCAACCCACATTACCAAAAATCCGATGATCATCGTAAATTAATTCTTGTCTGCCTGCTTTTAAGGAAAATTCAGGTGTGAACAAAACTTCTGCCCAGGCTTCGTGAATTGAAGTTGCGAAATCTTCATTGGTTACCAGTTGTTTTTGGCTTCCCCATCTTCTTACATCCTGTAAAACCAACTTGGTTTTTACCGATTCTGAATTGAAAATAAAATTTAACCTCGAACGTTGAGCCGTTATGGTTGAAACATCCTGATTTTCGGATGCCAGAGTTTTATATCCATGACTAATTTCTGTACGTGGCCTGAATTCTCCAGTCAAAGAAAATTGTGCCATTGCAAATTGTAATAAAAATATACCTGTAATTAGGAAACTAATGTATCTGAATATTTTCATTTTATTGATTTTTTAAATTGATTTCTATTCTTTATTACTTACAACTACATCGTATGTTTTTTCCCTCTCTTCAGCTTCTTTTTTCCATTTTGGGAGTACATTTTTTATAAATTCTGTTTTATCAGAATTTAATTTTTCCATATCCAGGCCTATAAATTTTTGTGCTTTTGCCTTAGTTGAGATATCCGGGTAAGGAACTTCTTCATTAAATCCAAGATTAGCAAAAAGCCTGGCAAGTTTTAACCGGGTTTCCTGAACGGTTGTAATGCCTGATGAAATAATCCTTCCTGATTCAATAGGCGAATGAAATGATCCTCCATGGCTTGCAGCCACATAATCCCAACGCCATTGCGCATGCCTGATTCCCATTAAAATATCATTCATTTGTTCTTCGGTAGCACCTAAGTCCCATGCTTTTTTTGCTTCTACATGAGCTTGTACAAGTAATTCTTCCAACTTGTCACGATTTTCAATTATTTTATCCTGACGTTCGAATACATTTACCATTAATGTTCCTGCTTCCTCACGATGACAAACCTGGCATGAATTAGCTATATTATTAAGTGGCGATTGCATTTTATGATCGGTAAACTTTTGACCTCCTTCGCTTTTGTATGGCATATGGCAATCGGCACAGGAAACACCACGTTGAGCATGAATTCCTGTTAAATACATTTCGTAGCCCGGATGCTGAGTTTTTAACATTGGCGCTTTACTAACAGCATGGGTCCAGTCATTAAACTCTATATTATCGTAGTATTCTTCCATTCCTTCAACTGTTAATCCATTGTCCCAGGGAAATGTTAAATAAGCCGCACCTTCGGCAACAGTTATATCGAAATAATATTCAACATGGCATTGTGCACATACCAAACTGCGCATTTCCTGGTGGCTGGCTTTTGTGATGTCTTTTCCCATTCTTTCGAATGCTTCAACCAATGCCGGGCGGGTTATTGTCAGGTTCATGGTTTCAGAATCATGACAATCTGCACAACCAATAGGATTAACAATTTCTGCACCTAATCCGGCCCATTTCCCGGTATAAAACTGAGCCACTCCCCGTTCATTCATTAAGCGTGGAACATCGGGGCTTTTACAAGTCATACAGGTTGCAGGCATAGGTCCGTCATTTGCCGTTTTAGGAGCTCCGGTCCGTAATGATTTTTGTAAATCGGAAACGGCATAATAATGCCCGCGCCCCTGATTGTAATCTTTGGCAAATCCACAGCCAGCCCAAAGAACCACAAGCCTTGGATCTACTTCCAACATATCAATCATCGTATTTCCATTGTATTTGCTTCTAAACGTTGAATCAGCAGTTCCATAATAGGATTGATATTCTCTGGGGTAATTTTCGCCCCAAACTTCATTTCTGGGTTCAAATGGATTAATCTCCTTTTTGGGAACATTGACATAAGCAGCTTCTGCACGCCGTTCTACAATTTCTGAAGCCAATAAACCTAAAATAAATACAACGATTATTGTAATTAAAAAAATGAACCAGCCCAGCCACGGGTGTTTTTCTGTGATT
>JABMQB010000893.1 GCA_013203525.1 Mariniphaga sp. | reverse complement strand
GCAGCCGAAGCCAGGCGGGGCAAGTGATTCAAAGCAAGCAGAAGAAAAGGAAATGAAGAAAAAACGAATACTAAAATCAACCCAAGTAACGCCCGCCCAGCGGCTGCTGCCGACCGTTAGCTGTAATATATTTATGATTAAAATCGTGAACAGATGAACACAAAAACTGCTTTTAATACCTTGCTAAGTCTGATTATCATTTTTTTGTCAACATTATTTTGTTCAGCACAAACCAGATTAATTCATGTTGACACCATTCCTTATGACATTTATCCTGAAGTCATTGACTTTAACCCAAATCTGCCTTCTCCATTTATAACCAAAAATGGCAAAGAATTTGTGATCGCGGTTACCAATGAAAAGAAATTTGCTATCGTACAGGTAACTCTTAGCAATGACCACGGAATATGTCCGCAACTTACCGTAGATACCGCAGATTTTCCTCAATTGGCACAGAATGGTCTGCATTCTGAAGAAAGATTAAATAATATCAAAACTATTACTGATCGTTCGCTTAAAGAAATTTCAGAGCTAGGTCATCCAAACGGTTTATCACAAGCTGGTTTCTTGGCGCATGATGAAAATATCATATCAGTTATAAAAGGCGACAATCGCGTTGTAAGTCAATTAGGTCTTACGCACCCTCAACTGGCAAAACCGATATTTCATGTATTGAATATGATGGATGCGGACCTATCGCTAAACCGATGGAATATGGCAAAACATCAATGGGAAAATATAAGATATTTTTATTATAACAATCATAAAATATTCGTTGAAGCTGGAGATACAAAAGGTGGTCAGAAATCCATTTTTAACGATAATGTTGAAGGTGCTTTTTATATTAAGCTGTGGCGAGAGTTTGATAGTGATGAGATACAATACCTAAAGAAGCACTATGACTATCTGCCAGAGAACGAGTTTAATGATTTAAAGAATCACTTGAGCGTTATTAATACGGGAGAAATGGAACCTCAATATATCATGAGATATGGCTTTTATGAAGGGCACACTTACTGGAGAACGGATCCTATAGCTATATCATTTATTTTTGGTCTAAAAAACCTAAATGAATTAAATAGGCTTTTTGAAAGTAAATTACATAAAATCCTTACTAGCCATTATACTGAGTAAGAATGATTTACTATTGGATCTCAGTGACTATTTGATAATGTAAATAAATTAGTTCAGATATAAATACAGCTAACACAAGCTCATACGCAATACAAAGCTTCGCATTGTACTGCGCATAGCTTTATCCGTTATGCACCACTACATATAGAATAATATGGTTTTAAGCATCCCGGAATATCAAAGATATATTAATACCCATCTTAGGCTTCTTCATTTTTGTTATTGTAAAATCCACGAAAACAACAATGAATTATCATTCGAACAATTCATTAAAAAGCCTATTGAGGCAAAGAGTGAAGCCAGAAATTTCTTTAATGCTAACAGTTATTTACTGCATGAATACATCGAAAAGAATTCGAATCTTCCCGGTTCTGATAAAGAAATACTTCTGGGCTTTAATTTGAAATTATCAAGTAAATTCGTCATACTAAAACAATTGAAGTCTTACGCTATTTTCATGGACATCGAAACTGATAAATTCTATGCAGTTCTTGCGCTCTTCGATCCTTTTCAAAAAATAATTGATTGTCTCCCCGTCCTTGTTAAAGCTACTATACTTCCATTTAATGACAAAATAATCTATGATGGCTTTTTAACCAGGGAAACATACATAGGTAAAAACATGGAGAAGAATATGCTGAATCAGTACAAAGAATCGAAAGTTAATAAGTTGATTATTAAACGATTGACTAATATAAAAGATAACTTGTAGCGGTGCATAACATGCCGCTATGTTGCCAGGCGTTGGTAATTGGATTATCAAACTGAATACAAGCAAATTGCCATGATTCAATATCAAAATATTACCAATTCAATTCACGCCCGTCACATAGCGGCCACCATTAACTACAAGGGAAAGTATATTCTATTTGACCTTTGGATTATAACTCTATTATTCGATCCCTGAACCAGCAGCAATTATCCGTTTACTGCTTAACAAACATCTTAACCTGTACACTATTCTCACCGACCAACTTCACAAAATAGATCCCGCTTGGCAAGCTGTTGACATGCAACGTGGTGGTCGGTTCAGTGATAGCTTGTTGGATAAGTTCTTTACCGTTGAGGTTAAAAATGAAGAGATTTCCTTTTGGAGTGGTTTCAATGGTGATTCTAGTGGATGCTGGATTGGGGCGAATCTCAAGGAGGAGTTCTGGCGGTGAAGATTCAATTCCAATAGTTGTACAGGCTTCCTCAACCTCTTCCTGACTGTTGCAACCAGGGGCGTTTACAGTAATATGAATTAACCCATTTGGATCTGCGAGATAATCACAAATGCTTTGGATGTGACAATAGGATAACTGAGGATTGGCATTGATTATTAAATCACTTATAGTTTCTGCATCCAAATTGTCAAGTCCTGCCAGACTGGTCAAAACAAGGTTGGTATTAATGTTAAGAATACCCCCAATGGAGGTTACACTTTCCAATCCCGTAAAGTTTGTCAAAGATGTATAATTCTGAGTAATCCACAAGTCACCACCTATAGTTGTCAGGCTTTCCAGGGCTGTCAGACTCGCCAAGTTCTCATTCTTCCAAATCCGTAGAAATCCACCAATAGAAGTCACATTATTCAATCCCATCAAACTGATAAGTGAAGTGTTATTATAGATTTGCACAGAATTTACTATTGAATTTAAACTCTCCAGTCCTGTTAAACTGATTAATGCCTGATTTTTCTCGATAAGGAGAAAATCGCCGAGATAAGTTAGATTATCAATTCCAATCAAATTGTTCAGGGAATCATTATGATGAATATTTAATCCACCTTCAATCGAAGTCAAACTACCCAAACCCAAAAGGTTTTTTATGGCTGTATGCGAGATATTAAAGTCACCACCAACAGAAACTAAAGAATCCAACCCCAATAGGCTTGGTAAAGAAGAGCAGTGTGTTATCCATACGTCACTACCAATGGAATTCAAATTATCCAATCCCATTAGACTTGTTAAAGCTATGTTCTCATCAATATAAATATAGTTACCTATTGAATTAACACTATTTAAGCCCATTAGTTCGATTAAAGAAGCATTATCATAGATTAACAAGCTTCCAGCAATATACGTCAAGTTGTCCAATCCAGTCAAATTGGTTAAATAATTATAATTTGAAGAAATATCAAGATCACCCTCAATGCCCGTCAAAACGCTCAATCCATTAAGATTCGTAATGTTAATGCCAGATATAGTGACATCCCCTTCAATTATTGTGCAATTTGGATAATTCGTTTGGAAGTTATCTATTTCCACCTGCGATGTGAATAGGATGCCGTTTGGAAGGCAAGGTTGGGATAATCCTATCAATTGAAAGACCAGGGAACAAAAAATGAGCAGAACTATTTTTATCATCAGAAAACCATCTTTAAACGGATGGTATAAAGATAGTTATTGTCACCAAATAAGTAAAGAAAACGGTCCGTTTTTTACGCTACAAAAACATATGAGGTTTTCCCGTAGCATTCAATCGTTAGCAAAACATTTTCATTGTAATCCTCAAGGATAAGCATCCTGCAGTTCCTCTTGGTAGAAGAGTTTCCATATAGCCTGGACTTACCACTGAGGAGCTTTGTCAGAAGTTTCATTGCTAGCAGTAAGCGGAATGACAGGTTGATTTTCCCCTGTAGTTAACAAGCGCATATGCTCCAGGCAGGCCATTGTATTTAAAATGAAAATATGTATATTTACAAAGGGAATTCCTAGCGGCCAAGGCAGGGCGCTAAATCCCTACCCAAAGCATATGCGCTGGCCGTTAAGTTCAATTGGATCTGGTTGTGAAGGCAAGCGGCTCAGGATACAGCATTCTTTAGTATATTTGCATAAATGACATAAAAATGGCGGAGGAAAGAAAAGATAAACTTGATTATGAGAAGAGTATCAACCATTGGATTGAGAGCTCAGACAGAGATTTTCTTACAATGACCAATCTTCTCAAGTCAAAAGATTACAGTTGGTCTTTATTCCTAGGACATTTGGTTATTGAGAAACTTCTCAAAGCCCTAGTGGTTAAAGAAACTAAT
>JABMQB010000892.1 GCA_013203525.1 Mariniphaga sp. | reverse complement strand
TTTCCCTATCGTTTGGATCTTCAATATGTTTATCGTCGGGGTAATGCCATTTTCGTAAAACTTTAACAGGAATACCAAGAAAGTGCAAATAAGTTGAATAAAATAAATAGGGTACAAAAAACATTAGGATTGAAGTTAAGTCAATTCTTGCAAAATCGTTATATTTTGAATAATGGAATGTAAGTAGAATTAATACTCCACCCAATAATCCAATTGTTAAAGTGAATAATAATTCGGACCAAAAACTTTTTTTTGAAGCCCAGATAAGTAATTTATATTGAAAAAAAGAATGTAGAAGGCCCAGAAGCAGCATCCAACTGGTAAGCAAATAAAAAATAGAAGTATTGGGAAGTGTGCAAATATTTTTATTTCCTAAAAATCCTGCTACCCCAATAAATATCCCATATATTAAAAGATATAAAATGGTCCTGAATTTTTTTTCTTTTGTTTTTTTATTTTTAAAAACAAACCCAAGAAAGATTACAGTAAGAATGATGAAAACAACAATAAACAACCGGTTTTCCATAACGTCAATTTAGTTCGATATCAACTTAACACATTAATAGATTTATGCATATAAGATTCAAACCACAGGCATAAAATCCAGGTTAATAAAAATAACATTTAAAAAGCATTTTTGATTAATAAATAAGTTTGTTGAACCAAATTAATTCCTAGTTAGTTAAATTCTATAAAAGCCTTTTAAATTTATTTTTTATAATAATGCAATCTAATTAATGCTATAAATTTAATAGAAAAAAGCGTATTAGTCAACTAAAAATCTTTTTATTGTTAAGCAAATTTCAATAATATTTCAATGCAATTTTGTATTTAATGATTGATTTTTATTGATTTAAAAATATATGGTATGAATTTGAAAGACAAACTCTATGTATAAACTGTATTGGTATGTTATATAACCATAAAGGCCAGTAACCGCCATTTTTTTAATTATGACTTTCAATAGATATTAATGATAATTTATATTTTGAGTTTATTTTTATGAGAAAGAATAATGTTTTATATAGTCAATAAAAAATTAGGAAAGCAATCAATAGATTTTATTATGGGAATAAAAAATCATCAAAATCCACATTGTCCTGGCCAGGAATATCTTCATCACAATCGAGGTTTATATTAAAATTTAAAGGTTTATCAAATTCCATCTCCTCAGTAAATCCAATTGTTTCATCGGCAAGGACTTTTTTCATAAAGTAACCCCAAACCGGTAATGCCATATTTGCCCCCTGTCCTAATGATAGTTCTTTAAAATGAATGCTTCTCAAATCAGCACCTGCCCAAACTCCACCTGATAATTCAGGGGTCATACCAATAAACCAACCATCAGAATGATTTTGAGTTGTACCTGTTTTACCGGCAATAGGCATAGTAAATTGCCCGTATCCTTCACGGTTACGAAGCCTTCTTCCTGTTCCTTCATTAATAACACCCTGCATTAAGTTTAGCATCAGGAAAGCTGTGTTTTCATTAATAGCTTCATGTCTTTCGGGTTGGAAAGTTGCCAATACATTTCCATATTTATCTTCGATATGAGTAACAAAGTATGGACGCACAAAAACTCCTTTGTTAGCGTATGTATTAAATGCTCCTAACATTTCATATAATGTAATATCGGAAGTACCAAGCATCATTGCCGGTACCGCGTCAATGGGGCTGTAAACTCCAAGTGTGCGCATGATACCGGCCATTGCTAGCGGATTAAATTGTTTCATCACCCAGGCCGATATTCTGTTTTTTGAGTTGGCAAGCCCCCATTTTAAGGAAACCATTTTTCCATCTTTTTCTTCGTCAACATCTGAATCATTCGGTTCATAAGGATCGCCATTAGCGAGAGTTAATTGGTATGGTACATAAGGGACCATTGTACATGGCGTATATCCATTTAACATAGCCAGTGTGTAAAGAAAAGGTTTTACAGTAGATCCAACCTGGCGTTTTCCTCCTTTTACCATATCATACATAAAAAAGTTGTAATCGGCTCCACCAACATATGCCTTTACCTTACCTGTTTTTGGTTCAGTAACCATAAACGATGACCTGAAAAAACTCAGGTCCCATTTAATAGAATCAAGGGGTGACATTAGTGTATCAATATCTCCTTCCCATGAAAAGATGGTCATTTCAATTGGCTCATCAAATGCTTTTCTTATTTCCGTTGAATCTTTTCCCTGCCCACGAAGAACCTGATATCTTCTGGTTTGCCTTATTGATCGATAAAGTAAGTCCTGTACCTCTATATCATTCATATCGTCTGAGAAAGGAGGGTTTTTTAGGTTTTTCATTCCTCCATCGAAAACAGGCTGGAGGTTTTCTTTTAAATGTTTTACTACCGATTCTTCGGCATAACGTTGCATCCTTGAATCAATTGTAGTATAAATTCTCAGGCCATCTTTATAAATATTATAAGGAGTACCATCGGGTTTAAAATTTTTATTACACCATCCATATAAGGGATTGTTTTCCCAGTCGGTAGAATCTTCAATAAACTGCTGTGCCTGATAATCGTAAGGATAATTTTCTTTTAAGGGTTCATTGGCACGTAACATCATCCTGAGAGTTTCCCGTAGATAAGGAGCCAGACCAGTTTTAAAATCAACTTTTTGGTAATCGAGACCAAGCGGGAGCGTTTTTAATGAATCATTTAATTCCTGACTTAAATAACCATATTTAACCATTTGAGAGAACACAATATTTCTTCTGTTTAGTACTCGTTCTTCTCTTCGCAATGGATTATACAACGATGAATTTTTTGCCATCCCAACCAGCATAGCAGCCTGTTGGATGTTTAATGAATCGGGGTCGATGTTAAAATAAACATTTGCTGCAGATCTTATCCCAACGGCATTATTCAGGTAATCATATTTATTCAAATACATTACAATAATTTCCTCTTTTGTATAACTTTTTTCTAATTTAACTGCAATAACCCATTCTTTAAATTTCCGGATTGCAAATTCAAAAACATTTTGATTTTGTTGTCTTGGGAAAAGCATTTTTGCAAGCTGTTGTGTAATAGTACTTCCACCTCCCAAATTTGTATTGCCGGTAACAATACCTTTTATCATCCTGGCTATTCCTCTTAAATCAATACCTGAATGTTTATAAAACCTTACATCTTCGGTAGCAATTAATGCTTTTATAAGATGAGGCGGAAGTTGTTCATAAGTTACCTGAGTTCGGTTTTCAAGGTGCCAGTTGCCAATAATTTTATTGTCAGCCGAATAAATTTCTGTTGCCAGCATACTTTCCGGATTCTCAAGTTCTTCAAATGTAGGCATAAATCCAAGCCATCCATTTGCAATTGAAAAGAAGAGAAATACTCCAATAATTACTAAGGAGGAAAAAATAATCCAAAAACCGTTAATATATTTTTTAAATAATTTTTTCTTTTTTGCCATAAAAAAAGTGTTTTAATAACCTTGTACAAATATAAGGAATATACTATGCAAGTCGCTGTATTTTATAACCTATAGAGGGTTGATTTATTGTATGTAAAAATAAAATCATCATTTTCAGGAATATAGAAAATTAAAAATTTATGCCTTTAAATTTTGAACTTAGGATTTCATTTCACTTATTTTGCAGAATTTTGATTAACAGATAATTAAGTTATGCATAAAAATCTGGTCATTGTTGAGTCACCTGCAAAAGCAAAAACCATAGAAAGATTTCTGGGTAAAGATTTCCTGGTTAAGTCAAGCATGGGACATATTAGAGATTTGGAGAAAAAGGATTTTGGCATTGATATACAAAATAGTTTTAAACCCAAATACATAATTTCACCTGACAAGAAGAAAATTGTTACAGATCTTAAAAAACTGGCATCAGAAGCTGAAGTAGTATGGCTTGCATCGGATGAGGATCGTGAGGGTGAGGCCATTGCCTGGCATTTACAGGAGGTGTTAAAAATTAGTCCGGAGAAAACAAAACGGATTGTATTTCATGAAATTACAAAAGAAGCAATACTCGATGCAATAAATAACCCAAGAAGTTTAGATACCAATTTGGTGAATGCTCAACAAGCTCGGCGTGTACTCGACCGTATTGTTGGATTTGAGGTTAGCCCTGTTCTTTGGAAAAAAGTTAAACCTGCACTTTCAGCTGGAAGGGTCCAGTCTGTTGCTGTCCGCCTGATTGTTGAACGGGAAAGGGAAATCAGAGACTTCAAATCAGTTTCGTCATTCAGGGTTAACGCAATTTTTTTAGTTAATGATAACGATGGAAATATATCAGAATTAAAAGCTGAGTTATCAAAACGTTTTGATAAAAAAGAAGATGCAGTAGCATTTCTTGAAAAATGCAAAAATGCTGATTTTACTGTTTCAGATGTCGTAAAAAAACCAGGAAAACGATCACCTGCACAGCCGTTTACAACTTCTACACTTCAACAGGAAGCTAGTCGTAAACTAGGTTTTTCTGTTTCTCAAACCATGTCGGTTGCACAGCGCTTATACGAAGCTGGAAAAATTACTTATATGCGTACTG
The DNA here is from genome assembly GCA_013203525.1 of Mariniphaga sp. Classification (GTDB taxonomy): domain Bacteria; phylum Bacteroidota; class Bacteroidia; order Bacteroidales; family Prolixibacteraceae; genus JABMQB01. The sequence continues at coordinate 705 of JABMQB010000892.1, read as the reverse complement.
ACTCAGTAAATCTTTCGAACCTGGCTTTAAATACAGCTAAAAAGAAAATTACCGAGATGTTAGGTGAAAAGTATGTTAAAACAAGGAAGTATAAAACTAAATCGAAGAGTGCTCAGGAAGCTCACGAAGCAATCAGGCCTTCTTATATAGATCAGGAAATTGTTGATGGATCAGCACAGGAGAAAAAATTATATGACCTGATTTGGAAAAGAACAATTGCCTCTCAAATGCAGGATGCAATTCTTGAACGAACCACAATCACAATAAATATTTCAGCTGCCACTGAAAAATTTCTGGCAACAGGCGAAGTACTTATATTTGATGGGTTTCTTAAGGTTTATATGGAAGGGACTGATGACGAAAATGGCAATGGCAAAGGACAGGGATTACTACCTCCAATAAAAACCGGAGATTCGCTTAATTCCTCCGAAATAAGTGCTAACGAAAGGTTTACACTGAAACCACCACGTTATACTGAAGCATCGCTCGTCAAAAAACTTGAGGAATTGGGTATTGGTAGGCCATCGACTTATGCACCAACAATAACAACTATTCAGAACCGGGGATATGTGGTTAAAGAAGATCGCGAGGGAATTATACGAAATTACACCGGTCTGTTTTTGAAAAAAGGTGTAATAAAAGAAAAAGCATTAACGGAAAATACGGGTGCCGAAAAAAATAAAATGTTTCCAACCGATATTGGAA
>JABMQB010000891.1 GCA_013203525.1 Mariniphaga sp. | reverse complement strand
TCATATTACTATCTAACGCGTTGTGCGGTTTAACTCGCCAAAGCATATTTTAAATTATTAATTGGTTTACCGTTCTTTAAAATAATGTATTGTAACAAAGTTACCGAAGTAATTTTGGTTAATATTCTTACAGAGAGCCCAATAAGTGTTTTTGCATAGTTGCGCTTTAGCATAAACTGGTCACAAAGTTGAGAAAACAATGTTTCAATTCTTTTCCTAACTCTTTTGTAGACAGGCGTATACAAGGAGTAATCTTTTTGATTTGAACGCATTGGAGTTTCCAGTTTTACATTGCAGGATGAGAACAAATCCAACTGCTGGGTGCTTGACAAATAACCTTTGTCTCCCAGTAATGTGCAATTGTTTAAACCAGAATGTTTAACCTGGGAAAGGTACTGGACATCGTGCACACTTGCCTTGGTTAAATCCATGCTGTGAAAAACACCATTTACAGAGGTGAGCAAATGAAGTTTGTATCCATAATACCAGGTTTTGTTTACTGCAGAATACCCTTTATTTGGTGCAGTTTCAAAGTTTTCTTTACAGACTTTGCTTCGTTTCTCACGGGCATTCTTGCATACCGGGATAGGAATTGAATCGACAAGAAAACAATCTTCTCCTTCATTGATAAAACCTGCAATAGATTTGTTCAGTTGCTCAATAATAGGATATAAGCGTTTTCGTCTTCGGTTAAAGTTACTTCGGTCAATTAAGTTGGGAAAATCCTGTGAATGTTCACTTTTTCAGTTTACCCCACAAAAAAGATTCACTGTCAATCCCAAGTGATTCGCCAGTGATAGCAAATGCAATAATTTGACAATCAGAAAGCTTCGGTTTGTTCCGATAATCAAAAAAATTGTCAAACATATTGATACGATTTTTAAAAACAGATTTGGTAATGAGAAAGAATCTGTCGAAATTTGATTTCAAGTTATGCATAACAGAAGTATTAAAGTAGTATTTTGTATTTCTAAGATATTGAATATCAAATTTATGCATAGCTTTTTTAATTATAGATATTAATGAATTTATTAACAAATTAAACCGCACAACAGGTTATAATAATATAATTTTATACTAATGCCCACCAGTCAACTCATGTTCACCCCGGAGCATTTGGATACAATTCCTTAAAGCTCTGAAATTATGGTAATTTACGGTCCAGTCGCCCGCTTTACGCATTGTAGCAGACCGTGGACTATTATCAAGCCCCTCTTCATACCAACCACCATGTTCATGGTCAATCATAAATTCATCGATGTATTCCCATTGCTTTAAAAAATATTCACGGTATTTAGTTTCTTCAGGAAATAGCTTAGACATCAGTAAAAGTGCATTCATTGCTTCCGCTTCACTCCACCACACTTTTACATCATGCATTACCGTAATCGTATCAGAACCTTTAAAATAATACCCCTGATCATATATTCCACCATTTTTGCTATCCCAGCCATTTTCGATGGTATGATCAACCATCTTTTTCGAGAAGGCAATTGCGTCTTCATCCATTTGACCTAATGCATGGGCTGCTTCCAATAGTAAGAATCCTGTTTCAATATCGTGCCCATATGAAACATGGTCGTTATAAATATTTCTTCTGATAATTGCTTCAGATGAATCACGAAACGAAATAGGTTCCCAATCTCTTGTCAGAAACAATGTCAGGTATCCTTTTTCCGTAACAATAGTTTTAGAAATTAAATCGTACATTTCCTGTAGCCGTGTCCGCATTAATTCATCGGGCCATGCTTTATAAAGCTCAGTAAAGGCTTCCAAAACATGAATAGATGTATTCTGGTCTTTTTGGCTCATCCTACCCAAAACAGGGACTTCCCCACCAGATTCTTCTGCCATTTCCATTCCACCAATACTTAATGGCGAACCTGTACGGGGCAAGCTATTAAAGTAGCCACCATGAACCGGATCATGACTATATTTTTCGAGCCAATTAAATACATCTTTTGCAAATTCCAGTGCTTCCTCATTTCCAGTTAAATTATAGTAAGCTACCAAAGCATAAATCCCAAAAGCATTTCCATAAGCCATTTTATTTCCACCAAAACTTGTTTCCCCAGGTATCCCTTCACTGTTTAGGGTAGTATAAAAACCACCGTATTCCTTATCCCATTGAACATCCCTTAAAAATTTAAATGCATGGTCGGCAATTTTACGGTACTCATCACTATCATAAAATGCTGCTGCTTCCGATGCAGTCCATAATTGCCGGGTTTGCGTTACTACCATTTTATTCTGCCTTCCACGTGGTTGCCAGTCAAAAGTAAAATCGGCGAGAAAACCACCGTTAATTGAATCGACAGTACGTGGATACCATGCATCCAATAATTCGGTTTGTAATGAATAATTCATTTTTTCAATTAAAGCCTGATCTTCTTTTGTAATTGTGGAGCAACTAATAATTAATGCAATACTCAGTAGTAAAAAATAATGAATTGGTTTCATTTGAATTTAGTTTAGTTAGTTATCAGGTATTTATTAATTCAAAATTACAACAATCTTTTTCACGATGTTGAGATAAATATACAAAGAATCAATCATTATAAACATTTATCCTGCTAAACGATTATTAATCCATCAAACAGAATGATAATAACGGAAATTAAAAATAAATTTTATAATTCCCAACCGGAAAAAATCCAAGTTGCAGTAAATCTTCAATTACATTTTTACTTCGATTATAAGTCCGGTTTAATACGTTCTTATGATTTGTCACATTTTCAACATAAAACTCCCAAACCTGAGATACTTTTTTGCCGTCTTTGCGAAATCCTATTTTCATATCAGCCTTAAAATAATCGGGGTGTTTGATTGAAAACATTTCAGATTCGATATAAACGGTTGGAAAAGTTTCCATATTTTGCCTCGATGCTTCAAGGTCGATGGGTGTATCTCGTTTTCCGCCTGCCCAGGTAACTTTCAAATCAAAAACCAGGGTCGAGCTTTTATTAATCGGAATCTCTTTCCCAATCAAAGCGTTAACAACAAAATTCCCGTTAAAAGCCGTATTTCTTTTAACACCATCGCTACCTTTGTATTTTGAATCAAAAAGTGATGTTGTCAGTAGGAAATAATAGTTTTTGCTATAAAATTTTTCGAGTGTTAATTCAAGCCCGTAATTCCAGCCTTCTCCTCCATTAACCAGGTTTTTTCGGGTATTTAATCCCCAATAAGCTCCTTCATTCAACAAACTGTAGCCCGAAAATTCAGCTTCCACCGGTACATCAAAAAGATACTGATAATAAGATTCGGCTTTAATTCTAAGCTGAGGACTAATTAATGCATCAAAACCCAATACCCAGTGATGGGCTTTTGTAAAATCAAGGTTATAATTGGTCAGTTCAATAACTCCATTATCATTTTTTGAACGGAAATAATAGGTTGCCAACGATTGAATTTTTGACTGAAGTCCATATCCAAAATTTAAACTTGAATTAAAACCAGTTTTCCAGTTCAACCCAAATCGCGGTTCAAAAGCAAAGCTGTTGTTTAAACCAAGGAAAACTGCACTTACTCCGGGTTTAATATCAAGGCGGTCGGAAAACTTATATACAAACTGGGTATATGCCCTGTATAGGCTTGCTCCCTCCCAAACCGGCTTGTTTTCATCCAAAATATATTTCCATTCTGATTTATAAACTTTGGTTGCAAGGTTGTAGCCCAGGCGGTCGATTGTTAAACCGGACCGATTTGAAAACTGCCGGTTAAATTTGGTATTAAAAATATATTTAAATGAAACTTTATCTTCGGTATTATCCTGCGTAAAATATGAAGAAGGAATATTTTCAGGACTTAAAGAATCAAGATCAGTAAACAAGTTTTGAGACACATATGATAATACAAATTTAGAATACGAATTCTCGTTATGAAACCTTGCATAAGTCAGTCCGGCAGCCATTGATTTTGATCCGCTGTATAAATCCGTTCCGCTTGGAGTATAAAGGTCGGTGGAGTTTTTTTCACTGTCGCGCGATAAAATACTGCTTTTCCCTGCCAATCCGAACCATGTAATTTTACCCTTCTTCACCGGAAAATTTAATTTAAAACTTAGATCCTGATACCTGGGTATTCCGGAAGTCCCGAAGTTAATCCCCAATTTATGGAAGATATCAAGAGTTGAATAGCGGTAATTAATCAGAAATGAACTTTTTTGTTTTTTGCTGAACGGACCTTCAGCACCCAATTCAAATCCGTTAAAACCAAGCTGCCCCAAAAATTCATATTTTTTGTTATTCCCTTCCCGCATATTCAGGTCGAAAACACCTGAAAAAACATTGGCATATTCCGCCGGGAAGGCACCGCTGTAAAAATCGGAATTACGAAGGGTATTATTATTGAGCATCCCCACCGGGCCTCCTGTGGTTCCATTTGCGGCAAAATGATTTGGATTCGGAATATCCACATCTTCAAGCCTCCATAAAATTCCTGATGGTGTATTACCACGCACGATAATATCATTACGTTGGTCGTTGGCACCCGAAACACCTGCAAAGTTCATTGCCATGCGGGCAACATCCTCACGGGTTCCGGCATAGCGGTTTGCCTCTTCAACTGAAAAAGCACGTGCACTTACACTGGCCATACGGTTTAATGCCTGGTCTTTCCGTATGTTTGCAATAACCCTTACTTCTTCTGTGGTTATTACCTTTTCTTCGAGTTCAATAAATAAAACTGTTTCTTTTGCTGAATTAACAATAAGATTTTTGATTGTTGCTGAAAAATACCCAATAAACGAAACCTGAATACTTTGTCTGCCTACCGGAACATATTCAAGCCTGAATTCTCCATTTTCATTGGTAGAAGTCCCAATTGAAATATCTGAATCAAATAAAGCAACATTAGCTCCAGGCAAGGGCACCTGGGATTGTTTATCAACAACAACACCGCGGATAACCTGCTTAAGTCCGGATTCGGTTTCCTGTGCAGAAACAATGCTATTGATTGCCAATAAAAAGATTAATGCAAAAAAATATTGCTTCATAATATATAGGGCAGTTTTTTTCTAATTAGTTTAACGGCTTTCAACATTAAACATTGTGCCGATTTTTTATATTATTTAAATGGAATTTTAATGGAATTAAGG
>JABMQB010000890.1 GCA_013203525.1 Mariniphaga sp. | reverse complement strand
TTATTGATAAAATAATCAACTCCCTTGTTTTGCAGCCCAACAGCATTTAACATACCCGATGCTGTTTCAGCCATGCGCGGATAAGGGTTTCCATCACGATTCCGTGGGGTAATTCCTTTTAGCAATAATCCACCTAATTGCGATACATCATAAAAATCGGCAAGTTCCTCACCAAATCCACAGGTCCCGGATGCAGTCATCACAGGATTCTTTAATTTCAAATCGTGGATTTTAACGCTTAAATCTACCATTTTAACGAGTTAATATTAAAAACCGGCCCTTCTGTACATACACATAGGTTTCCTTCATCAGTGGGCTCTATACAACACAAACAAACTCCAAAACCACATGCCATCAGGTTTTCGAGAGATACTTCGCAGAATACTTTTTTTTCTTTTGCTTTTGTGGCAATAGCTTTCATCATTGGCTCTGGTCCACAAGAGTAAACTTTATTAAATGAAATTAATTCTTCCGCAAACAATGGATGATCGGTTACGCGCCCTTTTTTTCCTACTGAACCATCTTCAGTTGTAAAATGAACTTGGCCGAAATTGTTGTATTCTTCAATGTTTATCACATCTTCCTTACTTCTGGCACCCAATATAATGTGAATATTTTCCTTTGGTAATCCTGATGTTTTTGCCAGAAATAACATGGGTGCAACTCCGCTTCCGCCACCAATACAAAGTATTTTATCATTTATATTTGGTTTAGTAAAACCCTTTCCAAGCGGATAAACCAGGCTTAGGGTTTCTAAAGGTTTTATTTTGCTTAGTATCTTTGAGCCTTTGCCAAGTATTTTAACAATTAAACTTAGTGTTTGCTCCTCATAATTTATTTCAAAAATTGAAAATGGGCGTCGTAAGAAAACCTGGTCGGTATTATTAATTTCGATATTTACGAATTGCCCGGGCACTAATTCCTGCAGTGAAACCGGTGATTTTAACCTGATCAGAAAATTGCTCGCATTTAATGCAGTGTTTTCAATAACTGTAAAGTTGTCTACTGCTTTTTTCACGTAGTTTTATAATAATTAAGCAGGAGCAAAGATAAACAATAATTCAGGATGAGTTTATTATAATAGTTCAAAATCAATTATTAAATGATGGTTTTAACTTTAAGGAATTATTCCGGTAAATATTCCCTAAAACTGTTGTCATTATAGAAAAAAACAATTTTTGCAACTTTTTTATTTTGTATAATGTTTGGTTCCAATATTTTATTTTCTGATTGTGGTACAATTTCCTTGTAATCGTTCGCTTCTTTATCTTTTGAAACATCCTTCTGTAAATTTTCGATTGTTTGTGTTATTTCATTTGAAGAAAACAAATTATCGCTTTTAATTCGCTTTGTTAACAGCATATTGTCTGATGATCCAAACAGCCAGTTGGCATTCAAATCTGGATAAACCTGTAATAATTTTGTTATAAAATCGGCACTTGGTTTATTCCTGCCATTTAAAATGTGTGAAAAACTGGAACGTTGCACACCAATCCGATCTGCTAAATAAGCGGCAGTAAGACCTTCGTGGTCGAGGAATAATTTTAATTTATCTTTCATTTTTACAGGCTTTAATGAATGATTACAAATGTAATAAATACAATGAATAAATACAATAAGCAAATGTAAACTAGTATGTAATTTGGTATGATTACAAAAGTAACTAGTACTATTTTATTGAATTCTGTTAATGACTATAAAACGTATTATTTATCAATAGTTTACGATATAAATGGTTGTTTTTAGTATTACTTGAAGAAAATAGATGTTATTATCTGGAATAAAGTATGTTATGGTTTAAAATTTATTGAGATAGTATTGATTTATTACATATGTTATTTAAAGTGTAAATTAAAACTTTAATAAATTGCAACTATGTGCCTGAATATATGAATAAAGCGATAATATATAATTGTACTGAATATGCTGTGCGACTTAAGTAAGCTAAATGGTTAAATTCTTAAAATATGAACTACAATTATAATGTACTATGTAAACTTACTTCTGTCTACATATGTAATTTATTTGATCCCCTACCCTTTTCATTTATTTTTTTATTTATTAATGAATAATACAATTCCCCGAGTGATGAAATTGTTTTAAAAATCAAAAATTCAATACGGTATACAGTTATATTGATTTATTCAAACCTCAGGGATTTAAACTTGTTCTACAGAATTACATAAACCACTGTAAAACAACAAGAATAGCTAAATAATGACCTAATTTTTTACTGTTTGTAAAGTTTTAAGGTGAACAGATGGAATAAAATATTAGGACAAATCTTATATTTGAAAAATTTCTGATCTAATGAGGAGTATTCCTA
>JABMQB010000889.1 GCA_013203525.1 Mariniphaga sp. | reverse complement strand
TAGTTATAGCTTTAGGCTCAGTTTTACTTGCATTTGAGTGGACAACCGAAACCAATACAGTTTCATCTTTGGGACAAATAGAAATGCAGGAAGTTGAAGAGGAAATTATACCTGTTACAAGGGAGGAAGAGATTAAACCACCGCCTCCTCCACCTCCACCTGTTGTGGTTGAGGTATTAAATAATGTTGATGATGATGTTGAACTTGATGAAGAACTGGATATTGAGGATAGCGAAGCCGATGATGAAACATTTATCGATATTGCACCAATTCTTGAAACCTCAAAGGAGGAGGAAGTAGTTGAGGATAAGGTATTTCTGTTTGCGGAGCAGCAGCCTGAATTTCCGGGAGGTGCCAGGGCATTATATGCATATATTAATAATAATGTCAGGTATCCCGTTCTTGCACAGGAGAATGGAATTCAGGGAAAAGTATTTGTAAAGTTTGTGGTTGATGTCGACGGATCGGTATCAAATGTTGAGATAACAAGAGGAGTTGATTCATCACTTGACAAGGAAGCAATGAGGGTTATTAAAAGTTTACCAAAGTTTAAACCCGGAAAACAACATGGAAGGCCTGTTCGGGTATTTTTTAATTCTTCAATAAATTTTCAATTGCAATAATATTTTTTCAAAAAAAACTAAGCTGTTAGTTCTCTAACTAATAGCTTAGTTTTAGGCATGGTTTTTGTATTTCTGAAGGAATTAATATTTAGTAAAAAAACAATGAAAGAATTAACAAAGGCTGAAGAACAGGTAATGCAAATTCTCTGGACTCTTGAAAAAGGATTTGTAAAAGACCTGATTGATGAAATGCCTACTCCAAAACCTGCATACAATACTGTTTCAACTATTATTCGAATTCTGGAAAGAAAGGGTTTTGTCGGGCATAAGGCCTATGGTAAAACACATCAATATTATCCGTTGATTTTGAAAAAGGAGTATACCCGGAGTTATATGAAAAATTTCATGCGGAATTATTTTAGTGGATCATTTCAGGAAATGGTTTCATTTTTCGCAAAAGAAGATCACATGAGCCTTACCGACCTTGATGAAATGATTGATGATGTAAAACGCGATTTGGAAAACGAAAACCAAAAAGACAATGACTAATGCGGTAAATTTTGTTCTGGAATCGGGGATAAGCCTGGCTTTGCTTTCGCTTATATATATTCTTTTTCTTCGTAAAGAGACCTTTTTCAGGTTAAACCGTGTTTTTATACTTGCATCGTTGATTTTTTCAATTGTTCTTCCCTTTTTAATTTTTAGAATTTATGAACCAGAACCAATATTATTAACTGAAATTACCGTAACGCCTTATCGAAACCTTATTGAAGCTGTGACAGTTTATGGAAGAGATTTTTCAGGAACTCTCGAACATGTTATTCTTTCTGATAACACAATCATTTATGTTTATCTTGGATTGGTTGTATTTTTTTTAGGTAGGTTTTTATTTCGGATTAGCCGAATATTTATATTAATTATTAAGAATCCAATTGAAAATAAAGGCGATTATAAGTTGGTTGTTTTGAACAAAGAAATAAGCCCATTTTCGTTTCTGAATTATATTTTTGTTGGCACCAATTTGAAAAATACAGATGGCTATCCAAGAATGATAGCCCATGAAAGGGAACATGTAAAACAAGGGCATTCATTTGATATTCTTATTATTGAGGTTTTAACAGCTCTGCAATGGTTCAATCCATTTATGTGGATATTAAAAAGGGTTATTCGCGAAAACCATGAGTTTCTTGCCGATCAGGCTGTAATCCATTCAGGTGTAAATTTTGCCCAATACAAAAAATTACTTCTAAATCAGTTTGTTGGAGGGCAATTGATAATAACCAATAATTTTAATTACTCACTAATTAAAACCCGAATAAAGATGTTGTCAAGTATACAATCGTCAAGGTATGCAATTGTAAAACTGATATTTGGGATTGTTATAGCAATGGGGCTTATAATTGCATTTGCATGTGAGCAAAAAGAAATGACTGAATTACCTTTGGCAAATCAATCAGAATCGATGAAACTTTCTGTTATTGATGGAAAATTGAAAATTGAAGGTTCTTTTGAGGAACTTGATAAAATTAAATTGTTATTTTCTGATAACAAACAGTTTGAAGTGGGAATGGATAGCCTTGGAAACTTAGAACTAATTAAAAAGAAAACCGCAAATTCAGAAATACAGGAT
>JABMQB010000087.1 GCA_013203525.1 Mariniphaga sp. | reverse complement strand
TCGGGACCATATTTATAAAACGGAAAAACTGTAGAATAGAAGAACACACACAAAAGTGCAATCAACCAGAATCCACGGTTTGAAACAATTACCCATAAATCAGAAATTTTGAATTTATCCGCTTCTGAATCAGTTTCCTCTTCTTCAATTTGAGCATCCAGTTTTCTGTCCAGCGTATTGTAATAAAAGAATCCAATTAAACCTAAAACAAGAAACACAACTACAATTAAAATGGTTGTTGCCACATCGTATTTGTTGGCTATTGCTGCTCCGAAAGTTAAAGGGGCAAACGAGCCTAAACGAGCAATGGCAACCTGCATTCCCATAGCCAAAGCCATTTCTTTACCTTTAAACCATTTTGCAACTGCTTTCGAAACAGTTATCCCGGCATATTCGACTCCCACTCCAAAAAGGGCGAATCCAAATCCTGCCCAAAAAACCTGAGTTGTAATCTCTAAGTTTACAAGTGGAATTGTCATAGGGATTTCGGGGCTACCAATTAAACCTTTAAAAGCTGCAAATTTAATTACTCCCCCAGTTATCATTATCAGAGCCGATGCAATTGTGCTAAAACGAATACCAAATTTATCAAGTACCATCCCAACTATTAGTAGCATAAAAAGGAATACATTGAAGAGCCCATATGCACTGGTAATAAAGCCATAATCCACACTGTTCATCCCCATCGAACGTTCCATTATTGGTTTCAATGGAGAAATAACTTCAGTGAACATATACCCGGCAAACATTGTAAACGACAATATTACCAAAGCAGTCCAACGTGCCTTCTTCGAATCCCGAAGAGTTTGTTTAATTAATTCAGTCATACTTTTTATTTTTATTTAGATATTTTCTTAGGCGATAAAAATAACAAAAATAAGATGCTATAAAAATGATAGCATAAAAAAGGGTAACACATAATTTGCTACCCTTCATTTCAATTTTATTTTTGAATTACATTTTTAATTGCTCCTGTTTCAGGATGAAATTCCAGAGAATATATGCCATTAAGGAATAATTCAGGAACAGGTGCTGATACACCATACTGGGCAATTGCCATGCTCGAAGTTGCAAGAGATTTTAACTCATAAACTAATTTTACTTCAGCCATGCCAGGCTGCCTGTAATAAACTCCGCTTTTACCGGCATCAGGATTTTCTGAATTTCTTAAACGTTCGTAACCAGAACTTAATTCCGCATTCTTTGATACTTCAATTAGCACTGGTTTCCCGGTTAAGTCAGATTTATCAAGAACTCCATTTTCTTCAGAAAAACGAAAAATAACTTCTCCTTTATTTGTATTTGCTGAAGGAATGTATTCAAAACTAAAATGATACGATTCAGATTTTTTCTTTCCTGTAAAAAGAGAAAGTAGTTCTTCCTCAATATTATCCAGCTGCTTTAAACTTGCTTCATAGCCTTTCCCGTCGGGAGGAGCAACATCAATAAATCCAGTGGCCAGTTCAAATTTCAAATTTCTACATTCCAATATTCTGGTAGCAACTTCCACAGCTTTTTGTTCGATGTTAAGCCTTGTTGGACGAAATCCATTCGTGGAATCACCGGCACTAAAAAATGGCATATCCGATAAATTTGTAAAAGAAAAATCTGATTCGATGCCGGAATACGATACCGGATTGGTAACAGTTTTAGCAACCATTTGAGGCGAAGCTGAAACATTTATTCCCGATATGCATCCATTTGGTGTAAGCCCTATTAACGAAGCAATTTCACCCATTGCTTTATATACCTGGTCCGGATCGGGAAGTGAAAAAACCTCAAATGAAACATTATTAATTTTCCAATCTGATGTGGCCTGAGTATTTACATCAGCAATTCCCAAAAACTGATTAGCAAAACGTGCATATGGTCCCGGAGCATAATCAGTTTTCGATGTTTTCAAATGAACCCTAATTCCCGTTTGAGGCAATGAATACATAACACCTTCAACAAATTCGGGTATAATAACTTCTAAAGCTTCTTCTTCATTTTTTTTATTTCGTTGCCCAAATACCGGCAAGCATAGTGATAATACGATTATGAATATCAAAATTCTCATAAATCCTTATTTTAATTATAATTGCTAAAATATTAAAATTATTACTCCCTCAATGATTTTATTTTAAGAAATGCCTTTCCCAATGAATCAATTATGTCGCTGGCTATTAATGATTCTTCTGAACGCTCATCTGC
>JABMQB010000888.1 GCA_013203525.1 Mariniphaga sp. | reverse complement strand
CTTGACCCTGAATACTATGCTGTTGTCGATCTTAAAAATCCAAAACGAATTCTCCATGCTTTGGAAATTTGCCTAATGACGGGTAAGCCCTATTCATCATTCAGATCGAACACAATTAAAAAAAGGACATTCAGAATAATAAAAGTTGGATTGAATTGTGAGCGACAAATCCTTTACAACAGAATTAATCTGAGGGTTGACAAAATGATTGAAAATGGATTAATTGATGAAGCACATGGAGTATATCCGAATAAACACCTGAATGCATTGAACACAGTTGGATACAAAGAATTATTTGCTTCGTTCGATGGAAAAATAAGCCAGGAAGAAGCTATTCAGCAAATTAAAAACAACAGCCGGAAATATGCACGCAAACAGCTTACCTGGTTCCGAAAAGACAAGTCTATCCAATGGTTTGAGCCCGGAGAGAGTGAGAAAATAATTGAATATATCAATTCGAAGGTTTAAAAATGAACGAATCAAAAAACAAATTCAACATACGTGTTTATGGTATTATTCGAAATAAGCATCATGAAATTCTCATAAGCGATGAATTTCAAATTGATACTAAAATGACTAAATTTCCAGGTGGTGGATTAAAATTCGGAGAAGGAACAATCGATTGCCTTCAGAGGGAAATCAGGGAAGAATGCAACGGGCAGGAAATTAAAAATATCAAACATTATTTTACAACAGATTTTTTCCAGAAAACACTTTTCTATAAAAATCAACAGTTAATTAGCATATATTATTTAGCAGAACTTGATGGAGCACCTGTTTTCAAGTTATCCAACTGTGCTTTCAATTTTAAAGAATTTAAAAACGGAAACCAATCATTCAGGTGGGTGAAAATAAAATCACTCAATCCTGATGAATTCTCTTTCCCTATTGATAAATTTGTAATTCAGAAAATAAAAGGGGAAGAATTTTGAAAAAGATAATAATAGTTGGAACAGCATATCCTTTCAGAGGAGGCCTGGCAGCATTTAACGAGCGGATGGCCAGGGAGTTTATTAAAGAAGGGCATTCGGTTCGCTTTGAAACATTTACTCTTCAATACCCAGGATTTCTTTTCCCGGGAAAAACACAATATGCTGATTGGGAAAAACCAGCTGACCTGAAAATTAACCGTTCCATAAATTCAGTTAATCCTTTTAGTTGGATTAAAGTTGGCAGGAAAATTAAAAATGAAAAACCCGATATCGTCATTTTTAAATATTGGCTTCCATTTATGGCACCCTGTTTTGGAACCATAGCACGGATCATCAAAAAAAATAAATACACAAAAATTATCAGCATTGCCGATAACATCATCCCCCATGAAAAAAGAATAGGCGATAATATACTAACTTCATATTTTATGAAGGCTATTAATGGGATGGTTCCTATGTCAAAAAGTGTAAAAGATGACATTAATATATTCCGGAAGAACCTTCCTGTAAAACTTTGCCCTCATCCGGTATTCGATAATTTTGGGGAAGAGCTGGATCAAAATATTGCTTTAAAAAAATTGGGGCTGAATGAAGATTTTAAATATTTTCTGTTTTTTGGTTTTATAAGGGATTATAAGGGATTGGACTGGTTGCTAAATGCATTTGCGGATAAAAGGTTACGCGATTTCAAGGTGAAAATAATTGTTGCCGGCGAGTTTTATTCCGATTCTAAACCATATTATGAACTAATTGAAAAACTCAATTTATCGGATCATATCATTTTAAAAACCGATTTTATTCCTGATGAAGATGTAAAAATATATTTCAGTGCTGCCGATATGATTGTACAACCATACAAATCTGCTACACAAAGTGGTGTTACACAAATTGGGTATCAGTTTAACAAACCCATGCTGGTAACAAAGGTTGGCGGACTACCGGAAATTATTCCAGACAAAAAAATAGGATATGTTGTTGAACCAAATACAGAAGCAATAGCTAATGCCTTGTACGATTTTTTAAAAAATGAGAGGAAACATGAATTTACTGAAAACGTAAAAAAAGAAAAACAAAAATTCTTGTGGTCAAGCATGGTATCTGCTATCTTAGAGGTTTTTAACAAAACAGTTGAGGATGATAATTCGAAGTAAAGCTCCATTAAGGTTGGGTCTGGCAGGAGGTGGTACCGATGTGTCGCCATATTCGGATATATATGGAGGTGCGATATTAAACGCTACCATAAATCTTTTTGCATATGCATCAATTGTTCCGCGTGAAGATGGAAAAATTATAATTCACGCAGTTGATAAAGGAGAAAAATTAGAATTGAATTCGGAAGAAATTCTTCCCTTAAACGGTGAACTTGATTTACTAAAAGGCATTTACAATCGTATTGTTAAAGATTTTACTAAACAAAAATTATCATTTGAGTTGACAACCATTGTTGATGCTCCACCGGGATCAGGTTTAGGATCATCATCAACTCTGGTTACAGCAGTTGTAGGAGCTTTTACCGAATGGCTTAAAATACCACTAGGCGAATATGATATTGCTCAGTTGGCTTATCAAATTGAACGGGTTGATTTGGGATATGCTGGTGGAAAACAAGACCAATATGCTGCAACCTTTGGTGGAGTAAATTTTATGGAATTCTACGATAACAGCAAAGTAATCGTTAATCCACTTCGTATTCGTTCTGAGGTGTTAAATGAGCTGGCTTACAACATGGTACTTTATTATACCGGAACAAGCCGGCTTTCGTCAGATATTATTGAAAAACAGCAAAAAAGCATCAAGCTAAATAATACATCATCCATTAATGCAATGCATAAAACCAAGGAAATTGCTGTAAGAATAAAGGAGGCAATTCTGAAATCAGACCTCGACCTGATTGGTAAAATTTTGCATGAAGGTTGGCAATACAAAAAACAGTTAGCCGAAGGTATTTCCAACAAACAAATTGATGCGATTTATGAAGCTGCAAGAAATGCCGGAGCATTGGGAGGAAAAATTTCAGGTGCTGGCGGTGGTGGTTTTATGTTTTTCTATTGCCCGGGTAATACACGGTTTAAAGTAATCGATACATTAAAAAAATTTGGAGGTGAAATAACTCCCTTCCAATTTACAAAAAATGGACTAAACAGTTGGACCAGTTAATTTTCAGGAATGATAAAAAAAAGAATAGAAGAAAGCATAAAAGTAAAGCAAAAAATAATAGACAATGTAGTTTTAATGAATAACATTGAAAAAGCTGCAAATACTATTATTGAAGCTTTTCAAAGAAAAAACAAAGTATATTTTTGTGGTAATGGTGGAAGTGCTGCCGATGCCCAGCACCTGGCAGCTGAGCTTTCCGGAAAATTTTATTTCGATCGGCCTGCCCTTCCTGCAGAAGCATGCCATGTAAATCCATCATTTTTAACAGCTGTATCGAACGATTATGACTTTGATAGCGTTTATGCACGTTATATTGAAGGCTTTGGAGAAAGGGGGGATATCCTGGTTGGTATTTCTACTTCAGGAAATTCAGGAAATATTATTAAAGCTCTGGAAACAGCAAAAAATAAAGAAATGGTTTGTATTGGCTTAACCGGCCAAACAGGTGGAAAAATGAAGGAAATGGTCGATATTCTGCTTAATGTTCCTTCAAAGGATACTCCACGTATTCAGGAATCTCACATAACTATTGGCCATATTATTTGTGAAATAGTAGAACAAAAATTATTTGGTTAATGGGAAGAGAAGCTATAATATTGGCTGGTGGTAAAGGCACCCGTTTACAACCATTGGTTAGTGACCGTCCGAAACCCATGGCATTGATAAATAGCAAGCCCTTTTTGTACTATCTTTTAAATCATCTTTCAAAAAATAATTTTAAACACATAATACTGGCAGTTGGATTCAAACATGAATTAATTTATGAATTCTTTGGAAATAAATTTAAAGAAGTTAAAATCTCGTACGCAGTTGAAAAAAAACCACTTGGCACAGGTGGAGCCATCTTAAATGCTTTAAAACTTGCTCAAAATCATTGTAGTTTTATTCTAAATGGCGATACTTATTTTCCAGTCGCCTTCGAACAAATGGAAAAACTTTCTATCGAAAAAAACAGCGACCTGATATTGGCTTTACGAGAACTTAATGATGTATCCAGATATGGTACAATTTCGTTAAATAAATCAAAAAAAGTAATAGATTTTATCGAAAAAAAAGGAGAGCCCTCTTCAGGATTTATTAATGGTGGGATTTACTATTTAAGAAATCTTTCTCTTAAAAGTTTAACATTTCCTAAAGTTTTTTCATTTGAAAATGATTATCTGGCAAAACATAACCATAGCCAAAATTTTTATGGGGAAATTTTTAAAGATTACTTTATAGATATTGGAATTCCCGAGACTTTTAAACAAGCTCAATCAGATTTTTTTACTTTTGAAGACTAATTGGGAAGCAAATTACGGGTATGGAAAAAAACAAAGCTCTTTTCCTCGACAGGGATGGTGTTATCAACATTGAAACAAATTACGTATTCAAAATTTCGGATTTTATTTTTATACCTGAAATTTTTAAGATCATAAAAAAATATCAAGACAAAGGATTTCTTATTTTTGTAATAACAAACCAGGCAGGGATTGCCAGGAACTATTATACTGAAAAAGATGTTATTAAATTAAATAACTGGATGGTTGAAAAATTCAGGGAGAAAGGAATAATAATAAATGAAGTTTATTTTTGCCCGCACCATCCTGATTTTACCGGCGAGTGTGAATGCAGGAAACCAAAACCCGGTATGATTCTGGAAGCAATAAAAAAGTACAATATTGATCCGGCAAAATCAGTGTTGATAGGAGATAAGGAATCTGATATTATGGCAGGCATAAATGCTAAAATAGGCAAGAATATTTATATTCATGATTTGTTAAATTAGAAATATTAAATGCAGCATTTTACAAAGGCAGAAATACGATTAATAAAGGATTATTATGACGATCTGGCAAGTGATATTCAGGAAAAATTCACCACTGAGCAACTTGAACGTATAACTAAAGCTTTTGAATTTGCCAAAGCTGCACATGATGGGGTAAAACGCAAATCAGGTGATCCTTTTATTATCCATCCTGTAGGAGTTGCAAAATTAGTTTCACACGACATGGGGCTTGGATCAGCCTCAATAATAGCCTCAATAT
>JABMQB010000887.1 GCA_013203525.1 Mariniphaga sp. | reverse complement strand
TTCCGATTCTGAAAAGTTAAAAAAAAAGGCACTGTTTGGAACTTGTTAATAACAGAAAACATTTTTGTATTTGCAGCACTGATCCGTTACCATAGATTAAATAATTAGAAATTTATTCAAAATTACAAAAAGTGAATTACAAATATTACAACCTACATCATTATAAAACAAAAAACCCGGTCCTTTAAAAAGAACCGGGTATATATATTAAAAGAAATTCCTAAATCGTTAGACTTTGTTTACATGCATCGAGTAATTTAGAAGCATTTTCATTTGAAGCATCTAGTTGAACCGCTTTTTCTAAAACTTCAGAAGCAGCTTGAAATTCCACTTTTACTTTTTCAACTTCAGCGGTATATTCTGCATCGGTGGTTTTCATCGCTCCCCCGTTAACTTTTTCATTGGCGGCATTTAACACGGCAACACCCTTTTTGTATAATCCATTGCCCTCGGAAACATAAAGTTTTGCCAATGCTGCTCCAATTTTATTATCAGTTGGGAATTTCTCAGCACCTTCAACAAGAGCTTGTTTATATCCGGCTTTATCACCTTGCTTATTACAAACTACCGCTTTATAATATTGTGCAGTTTCAGCTTTATAACCTAATTCTACAGATTGGCTAAAATATGAGATTGCCTTATCAAAAATTTCTCCTCTGTAAGCTGCAATCCCTGCATTATATTTCAATGTTTTTGAATCTCCATCGCTTGCTGCAATGGCAGCTTCATAACTTGCAACAGTATTGGGATAATCTTTTAATTTGTTATAAGACCTTGCCTTATAGTCATGAGATTTAGCAACATTAGCTTCTGCAGCAATAGCTTTATCCAAATACTCAATCGCTTTTTCAAAGTTATCACTATTATATGCGGCCAATCCAATATTATAATTAATAGCATCCGGCACTTGCACATCACCAAGATTATTCATTGCACCCTCATATAATTCAAAAGCTTTCGCATAATCTTTAGCCTGCATAGCTTCATTCGCCTGGTTAATTTTATCTGCTGCATCTTGTGCATTAACCACTACGGCAGTTAAAATTAAAATTCCAATACTTAAAAATCGTTTCATTTTTAAACCCATTTTTTAATTTTTTATTATCTAATTTATTTGTTTTTCAATACACATTTTTAAAGAAGAATGTCAAAAATAATAATTCTGAATTAAAATCCTAATAATTGTTTATCAGATAATTAACTTCTTTTACATTAATACTTATTCATTTATAAAAATTCAATACAATATTTTACTCAATTATTATCCAATAAAATATGATATTTTTTATCAAAGCACCCTTCCGTTGTACAAATGTCGATCCAGACAATTTATTGTAGCAAAATTCTTATTTCATATCTTAAAAAATAATCATTTAAAACATAAACATCTAAGCATTAAACATCTCAGGATTCCAGAAATTTAAAATATCATTAATTATTTCTATGTTTACTTTTGCTTCCTTATTATCAGGATCTAATTCCAGTGCCTTATTAAATGAATTAATTGCGATTCCCCATTTTTGCATTTTCTGATGTATTTTCCCTTTCAGCAACCAATAATCGATATTGGTAACTCCCTGAAAACTATTAATTAAATATTCCGCTTCCTTAAAATTGCCATTTTTAAATAGAAGTTCTATTTCTGATAATCCGGATTTTTTTCCCATACTGACTTTAATAATTATTTTTTCCCACGTGTTACAGATAAAACTCCTTTTATCTTTTTAATCTTTTGAATCAAAAAATCCAGGTGTTCAAGGTTATAAACCGAAATTTTTAGATTTCCTTCAAATTCACCCTTGTCCGATTCAATATTAATAGACCTAATTTGGCTGCCTAAATCTTTCCCAATTACATGAGTTATTTCGGTCAGAATACCTTTATGATCGGTACCCAGAATATATAAAGTTGCCAAAAAAGAATTTCTTGTAATTGTTCCTCTCCATCGTGCTTTAACTACTCGGTATGGAAAACGTTCGGTCATTTGCGGAGCATTTGGGCAATTTTTTCTGTGAATTTTTATACCATCATTTATAGTTACAAAACCAAAAATAATATCACCAAAAACGGGATTGCAACACGGTGCAAGTTTATAAACAACATTTTTAAGTTTGTTGTCAATAATTAAATATTCATCATTGGTATCAAAAGTAAGTTCACGAGTATCCTCTTTTGAAAGTATTTCTTCCAATTTTACTTTACCCGATTCTTCGTTTTTTACACTAAGCAAATTTTTAATTTCCAGAACATCAATTTTCCCTGTTGATACATTATAGTAAAGTTCTGCAGCAAGTTTGTATTTATAAAATTTTAATAATTTACGAATTGCATCATCGTTTAGGTCAATTTTCCAATTCTTGCATTTCCTTAACAGTATTTCCCTGCCATTTGCTGCCTCTTTTTTTTCTGCCTCGTTTAAGCTGGCTTTAATTTTATTTTTTGCTTTTGAAGTAACTACAAACTCTAACCAGTCAATTTTAGGAATTTGTTTATTTGATGTTTCTATTGAAACATGATCTCCATTTTTTAATTTATGTCTGAGGGTTACTTTTTTGTCATTTACTTTTCCACCCACACATTTATCGCCCAAATCAGAATGTATATCGTAAGCAAAATCAAGAATTGATGAACCACCAGGCAATTTTTTAAGATCCCCCTTTGGAGTAAATACAAATACTTCATCGTTGTAAACATTAACCTTAAACTCATCAATAAAATCAACAATATTCATTTCCGGATTCTCCAGAATATCCCTGATTCCTGCAAGCCAATTATCAAACTCTTTGCTACCTTTTCCGCCTTTGTACTTCCAGTGAGCAGCTAAACCTTTTTCGGCTACTTCATCCATCCGGCTAGTCCTGATTTGTATTTCCACCCATTTCCCTTGAGGTCCTAATACCGTGGTATGCAAGGATTTATAACCATTTGATTTTGGAATAGTTATCCAATCACGTAATCTTTCCGGGTTTGCCTGATATTCTTCGGTTACAATAGAATATACTGTCCAACAGTCGCTTTTTTCATTTTCAGTATTTGAGTTTAAAATCAATCTAATTGCAAATAAATCAAATACTTCATCAAAAGAAACATTTTTAGAATTCATCTTATTCCAAATAGAATGGATAGATTTTGTTCGGGCTTTCATTTCAAATTCAAATCCCCGGCGGATAAGTTTTTCTTCAATTGGTTTAACAAATATTGATACAAATTGAGCCCTTTCAATCTCTGTTTCCTTCAATCGGTTAACTATGTAATTATAGTCTTTCGTATTTTGATATTTCAAACAAAGGTCGAGTAATTCAGAGTTTATTTTATAAATACCAAGACGGTGTGCCAGAGGTGCATATAAGTGTGATGTTTCATTTGCTAACCTTAACCTATTTTCATGGTTTTGATTTTCAAGGTTTCTCATTACCTGCAACCTATCAGCAATCTTTATTATTATAACACGTACATCTCCGGCAAGTGCAATTAATAAGTTCCTGTAGTTTTCAGGGTGCAAATCAACTGTATCGGTACCTAAAGCATTTATTTTCAACATCCCATCAAGGATAACAAATACAGATTCTCCGAATTTATTTTTAATTTCCTCTGGTTCAGCTTTCCTTTCCAGATCAGCATACATAACATTATGAAGCAATCCGGCTATTACCGAGTCAACTCCTAATCCAATTTCAGAGGCAATAATTAAAGCAACGTCAAGGGCATGGTTTAATATAAGTTCACCCGTAATAAACCTACTTTCAGACAATACAAATCTGGCATAATCAAATGCTTTTTCAATTTCAACAAGCGAACCTTTTTCACATCCTGTTCTACAATGTTGAATTAATGTATTATATCTTTTGCTGGTTTCTTCCAAAACGGTATAATTTAAATAAAAAAAGGCTGCATTTGCTGCAGCCCCATTATGTATTTGATAATTTTTAATATCTATTTGGCTGCTATTGTTTCATCAATAAAAGTTCTTTGGCGCATTTCGCGGTCAAGCATAAAT
>JABMQB010000886.1 GCA_013203525.1 Mariniphaga sp. | reverse complement strand
AGACTGACAGTGGGGTGAATAGAGAAAATTCGATTTTCGGCTTTTTTGCCGAAATAAAATTGGCGTAATACTCCTTGGCTCTGCCACGGGGATAGTCAACTTTAAGAATTTTCTTTATTTGAAAAAGTTAGTATTACTTAACAAAACATTTGTGGCTTATTTTTAAACTAATTAAAACTTAAAGGTTTTCAAAACTTTTAGGTTTGGTCAAGGATTAGTTTACTTTAAGGTATAAAAAGTCGTTTAATGAAATAAACAAGAGTTAGGAAAGAAATGTCAATTTCCCAACCTGACAAATTTCATAAAAAACAGTGTTTGATAATTTGATAAATTATTTATTTTTAGGCTTCACTTTAAATTATTCCAAAACTTAAATATGAAATTATGCGCAAAATGAGAAACAAAGCCTGGATTATTGTCTCTATCCTGGCTTTATTAGTAATTGTTCCATCTTTAAATTCCAATGCTCAACGAAATAAAAAGAAAGCTGAAAAGGAAGAAAAAGGTTTTGAATTGACCGATCAGATGGTAAATATGTTTAATTTCCGGAGTATTGGCCCGGCAGCTTATTCAGGGCGAATTTCTGATTTAGCTGTTAATCCCGATAATTTTTCGGAATACTATGTGGGAGTAGCTTCTGGTGGATTATGGAAAACTACTAATCACGGTACCACTTTTAAACCTATTTTTGATGACCAGCCGGTATTCTCAATTGGTTGCCTGGCAATGGATCCCAACAATTCAAATGTATTGTGGGTTGGTACCGGCGAGAATAACACACAACGTAACCTTGCTTATGGCGATGGGGTTTATAAAACTACCGACGGGGGAAAATCATTTACTAATATGGGTTTAAAAACCAGTTCGCAAATTGCTAAAATAATGATAGACCCAAGAAACAGCAATGTGGTTTATGTAGCTGCTCAGGGGCAGGCATGGGGTCCCGGTGGCGAACGTGGTTTGTATAAAACTATTGATGGTGGAAAAACCTGGGAAAGAGTTCTTGAAATAGGTGAATATACTGGAGCTTCGGACATGGAAATGGATCCACGGAATCCGGATATTTTGTATGTGGCTGCCCACCAACGCGAGCGCAGGGTATATTCAAAAATTGATGGCGGTCCTGAATCAGCAATTTACAAATCGGTTGATGCAGGTGCTACCTGGACAAAATTAAAAAAGGGATTACCCAGTGGTGATGTAGGCCGTATTGGTCTGGCATTATCTCCTGTTAATCCAAATATCATTTATGCGGTTATTGAACTACCCGGAAATGAAGGAGGAGTTTATCGTTCAAACGATATGGGCGAAAGCTGGGAAAAACGAAGTGACAAAGTATCAAGCAGCCCGCAATATTACAACGAATTATATGCTGATCCCAAAAATCCGGATCGAATAATTTTAATGGATACACGTGCCGGGCTTTCTGATGATGGCGGAAAAACATGGGAAAATATTGAAGGCAGGAATAAACACGTTGATAACCATGCATTATGGATTAATCCCGATGATACCAATCATTATCTGATGGGTTCTGATGGTGGTTTATACGAAAGTTACGACCGTGCGGAAACCTGGCAGTTTATGTGTAACCTCCCTATTACTCAATACTACCATGTTCGCACCGATAATGATTATCCGTTTTATAATGTATATGGCGGTACTCAGGATAATGGATCATGGTTTGGACCTTCTCAAACACACCGGCGTTATTTGGTTAATGCCGACTGGACGTACACCATAGGTGGCGATGGTTACCTCTCAATTCCTGATCCGGATAATCCGGATATTTCATATTGCGAATCACAGTATTGCGGTATCAGGCGTTACGACCGGACAACTGGGAACAGCGTTTCGATTCAACCTCAGCCAACCATCGATGAGGAATATACCTGGAATTGGAATACACCGTATTTACTTAGCCCGTTTGATTCAAAGACACTTTATCTGGGTGGAAATTATGTATTTAAAAGTACCGATATGGGTGGAACCTGGAAAAAGGTCAGCGATGATTTAACCCGAGGAATTGATCAAAATACCTTGCCTATGATGGGTAAATTATGGCCTCCTGAAGCTGTGGCGAAAAATATGTCGACTTCAGAATTTGGAAATATTTTCGCTTTAGCTGAGTCGTCTTTAAAACAAGGAATGTTGTATGCCGGTACCGATGATGGATTGATCTGGATCACCGAAAACGACGGGGCAGATTGGACAAAGTATGAAACATTTCCGGGAGTTCCGGATATGACATTTGTAAATTATATTACTCCATCCCAACATGATGAAGCAACTGTTTATGCCTGTTTTGATGGTCGTAAGAACAGCAGTGATTTTACACCTTATTTAATTAAAAGTATGGATAAAGGGCAAACATGGACTTCCATTGCTTCTAACCTTCCATCGGGAACTGTTTATTGCATTCAGGAAGACCATGTAAATCCTGATATTCTTTTTATAGGAACCGAATGGGGAGTTTGGACCACTATTGATGGTGGTGAAAAATGGGTTCAGATTAAAAAAGGAATTCCAACTATTCAGGTTAAAGAACTAACAATTCAGAAACGTGAAAACGATTTGGTAGTAGCAACTTTTGGACGTGGTTTTTATGTTTTGGATGACTATTCTGCTTTACGCCAATTATCTGAAGAAATTACAAAAAAAGAAGCGCATATATTTGAGATCAACGATGCCTTGTTATATTTCCTTTCCAGTAATTTTGGTTATCAGGGCGATGTTTATTTCAGGGCGCCTAATCCAAATCCAACTGCAAAAATTGAATATTTTATTAAAGACGGATTTGAATCCCTAAAACAAAAACGTGTTAAGGCAATGAAAGCTGTTGAAAAAGATGGTGGTGAATTTGTTTATCCAACCGAAGAGGAATTATTGGCAGAAACTCAGGAATCAAAGGCAACAATGGTTTTTACTATTTACGATGCCGATGGTAACATCATGAGGAAATTGAGTTCACCTCTGAAAAAAGGTTATGGCAGCACAACCTGGGATTTAGGTTATTTGGCCAACCGTGGAATGAAAGTTCCTCCGGGAGAATATAAAGTGGCAATTGATAATAATATTGGAGGCGAATTTACCAGGTTGGCAGAGCCTCAGTCATTTAAAGTGATATCTCTTCCAAATGCATTGGGGACTGCTGATTATGCTGCGAATTTCGATTTTGTTAAAGAAGTTAATAAGCTGAATGTTAAGGTAACAGTTGCCCGTGGAAAAATTACTGATATGAATACGCGCTTAACAAATATGAAGAGCATATTGGCAAATACTCCGGTTGAAGCAAATGTTTTAGTTGATAAAATTGATGCCTTACAAAAGGAGATTGATGCAATGGCAAAAGTAATTGTAGGTGGTTTTGGTGCTAAAAATACCGTAGCCGGAAGAACTCGTTTTGCTTTAAGTACGACTTCCTCGGCACAGGTAAATATTACCGGCGCACAAAAGGAGCAGTATAAAATTGCTCAGGAAGCCTATGGTGGACAGGAAGGGAGTTTGAAAAGTTTATATAACGTAAAACTTCCTGCTCTTGAAAAAGAATTTGAAGATGCCGGAGGTGTGTTATTTAATAACGCTCCAACTCAACGTAGGTTTTTTGAAGAGTAGTTAAAAGTATTTTAAGAATATTGGATTTTAATAGAAAGAGGGTTTCACTTTGAGTGAAACCCTCTTTGATTTTGACTGGGAGTATTAAATATTTATCAAGCTGGTTGATTTAACTTCAGTTTATCTCGGAGAATATGTATTAATTCAAGCAATGTATGATATCCCTTTTGAATTATTAAGCTTTCTAACAATTATTATATTTGGGTCAAAACTAGTTAACGGAGTAAGAAAACTTCTGTAACTTAGTATTGACAATGGCTAACAAGTATTTTAAACGTTCAAGAGTTTCTGCATCAAAATTCAGGCAATTATTAAAGTTGCTCAGCCTT
>JABMQB010000885.1 GCA_013203525.1 Mariniphaga sp. | reverse complement strand
TTATAATACAATTTTAAGTTTTGCAAACTTAAGTAAAAGCTGCTTTTGTCCTGCATTTTGAAAGAACACGGTAGCTTTCAGGTTCGGAGGAATTCCCTCAACTTTTAATACTTTTCCAATTCCAAATCGTTGATGTTCTACAGATATTCCGGGTACAATTTTCATCGGATCATCACCGGTGAATTGTTGCGAAGAACCACTATCAGATCTTTTTAAACTAACCAGTTTTCTTGCAAAATTGTTCTGCCCCGATAAAGTTGTAGGTTTTGGCGATTTATGAATTGTATTTTGCCTGTAATTTTGATTCATGCCAAATCCATTTCCAGAACTTACACTTGTATTACTTTGTGGCATGGGCATATCTATATATTTTTCATCCACTTCTGCAATAAAACGGCTTGGAGTGCAAAACTCCAGGTTTCCCCATTTGTACCTTTGTTGGGCAAACGATAAGTAAACATTTTCCTTAGCTCTGGTTATAGCAACATAAAATAGCCTTCTTTCTTCTTCTAAATCATAAGGTGTTTTTTTCTGACCCGATTGATTTGAAGGAAACAGATTTTCTTCAAGCCCAACCACAAAAACATTTTTAAATTCAAGTCCTTTTGCAGAATGGGCAGTCATCAGTGAAACTTTGTTTTTATCTTCTGGCTTATCATTATCCATATCAGTAAGCAATGAAACTTCTTCCATATAATTGGACAAAAAGTTTGGATTGCCCTCTTCTTTTCCTGAAATAGTAAATTCTTTTAATGCATTTAATAATTCCTGCAGGTTTTCATATCGGCTTAATCCTTCCGGCGATTTATCATTATATAAGTCTTTTAAAAAACCTGTTTTTTCAGCAATTGTTGATGCCATTGTATATGCATCCAATTCAACAGCAAGTTTTTGAAATTTTTTAATAATTTCGATAAATACTGATATTTTTGCCAATGTTCCTCTGTTAAGAGAAGGGATATTTTGTTTGGGCATTACCTTTATAATATTCCATATAGAAGTTTCGTTTTGTACGGCTGCTTGTTCTAGCTTCGAAAGGGTTGTTGCACCAATTCCCCTGGTCGGATAATTTATAATTCGTTTTATTGCTTCGTTATCTGCGGGATTGACTACCAGCCTGAAATATCCAAGTAAATCCTTGATTTCTTTGCGTTGATAAAAAGAAAGCCCTCCGTAAATTTTGTACGGAATGTTCCGCTTTCTTAGCGATTCTTCAAAAATTCTCGATTGCGCATTGGTACGATATAAAATAGCATAATCCTCAAATTTGAAGTGGACGCGTAGTTGTGTTTCTGTTATTTCATTGGCAATCAGGAATCCCTCTTCATTATCGGTTAATGCCTGTAAAATTTTGATTAAGCTTCCTTCTTCTTTTTCAGAAAAAACTTTTTTTTGAATTTGCCTTTTGTTTTTTGAGATAATGCTATTGGCTGCATTTACTATGTTTTTTGTCGAACGGTAATTCTGCTCAAGTTTATATGTTTTATACCCCGGATAATCATTTCTGAAATTGAGGATATTTTCAATTCGTGCTCCTCTGAAAGAATAAATACTTTGGGCATCATCACCAACTACAGTGATGTTGTTATGAATTGCGGCAAGTTTCTTAATTATAAGGTATTGAGCATAGTTTGTATCCTGATATTCATCAACCAATATATAATCAAATCGTTCCTGATATTTTTTTAATATATCAGGATTATCTCTAAACAAAATGTTTGTTTTTAACAACAGGTCATCAAAATCCATTGACCCGGAAAGGAAACACCGTTTTGAATATTCCTTGTAAACTTCAGATATCCGTGGCATCCTGATGCTTTTGTCAAATGATTGTATTTCAGTATTTTCGGAATATGTATTTGGCGTAACCAGGTTGTTTTTTGCCATTGAAATACGGCTGCTAACTACACCAGGTTTATATATTTTGTCATCCAGTTGAAAATCTTTAATAATAGTTTTAATCAGGCTTTTTGAATCGGCGGCATCATAAATTGTATAATTTGATGGATAGCCTATTGCTTCGTGTTCGGAACGAAGGATGCGTGCAAAAACTGAATGAAAGGTCCCCATCCAGAGGTAACGTGCAGTATTTTCACTAACAACAGCAGCAATACGGTCTTTCATTTCGCGGGCTGCTTTATTAGTAAAAGTTAGTGCCAGTATAGTTGATGGCCGTGTCCCCTGTTTTATCAGGTGAGCAATACGGTAAGTTAAAACCCTGGTTTTTCCTGATCCGGCACCAGCCACTACCAATGATGGCCCTTCTGTTTTTATAACTGCCTCTTTTTGTGCAGCATTTAATTCTTCTAAATAATCAAACACAATTTTTCCCACTTCGGTTTCAAACAACAAAAATATAAGTTGTTTTGTGGAAATTTGATTTTTAAAAGAAGTTTTATCAACAATAGGTTAATCTGATTCTTATTATATTCGCAGAACTTTTTCGTTTAAATGAGGCAATTAAATTAAAATTATACGTTAATATTGTATCCATAAAAAGCATAAATGAAGAGGGTATTATCTTACAGGATTATTTTTGTTTTTCTGTTCAGCTTGTTAACAAGTGGTTATTTAGCTGCACAGTTATCAGCTCCCGGCTCAGTTTTTACCGATGAAACTAATTATCCGGTTTTTCAGGAAGTTGACAGTATTTATATTTTTTGTTCAGAAGAAAATTTGAATTTGGGTGAACTGCTTGTTGAAACAAGCCTGACAGAAACAAAATCTTTTAACTGGGAAAAATATAATTCGGCAACAGCAGTTTTTGAAACCTTTTTTTCCGAAGATTCTGAAAGTGGATTTTCTACCATATCTGACTTAGAAGATGGTTGTTATCGGGTTACAATCACTAAAGGCGATACCGTTGAGATATACAGGGCATGGATTTTAAATGATTGGTTTAATGCCACGGGTAGAGTAATTGAATCGAATTGTGATTATTTCAAACTTCAAAGCTCTTTTAATTCAGCTTTATTGGTGTATTACGACCTGAATGACAATTCAGAAATTGAGGTTTATAAAGATATTCAGGTAGAATGGAAAGAAGGAAACTCTGTAATTGCCAGAGTAAATAGTCCTCAAATTTTTGAGCCGCCAACAAGTGATACTGAATATGAATTTAATGTTTTTGATCGGTTCGGTTGTGGTACGCAAACAAATGTTACCTATATTTCGGTAGTTACTAAAGCCCAATTTGAAATTGAAGCTGATTTTAATTCGGGCGACCAACAAGGTGAAGCCCCGATGGAGGTAACTTTTACAAATACTTCGGAAAATGGTAGTCCAGGCGAGTATGAATGGTATTTCTTTAGAGATATTGAAGAAATAAAACTTGAATCGGAAAATACTACCGAACCTATTGATAGTTTTATGTTTATTGCTTATGATGATGATTTGATTCATACATATGAGAGAACCGGAACCTATATGGTTAAATTGGTTTCAAAGAAAATATCAGACTATCATATTCTTGGCGATAGTATTTATGAAGGAACCTGTACCGATACTATTTACCTGGAAGATTTTATTGTAACCGATACTTCCTATTTTGATGTGCCAAATGTTTTCACACCTAATAATGATGGTACCAACGATAATTTTGTCGTTAAATTTTGGTCGATGGAAGATGCCAAAGTAACCATTGTAAATCGTTGGGGGAAACATGTGCATTTTTGGGAAAAAACCAATGTCAGAAGATTTGAAGGTACCTGGATGGAATCAGTTTGGGATGGTAAAATTGGAGGACGATATGCAAGCCCGGGGGTGTATTATTATGTTGCTGAAGGCAAAGGGCGTGATGGCAAAAATCGTTGGGCACACGGATTTTTCCACCTTTTTCGGGGTAAGGATTAATAACATTTCAGAAAATAAATCAGATTATTTTTATTCGTATCTTAAATTATCGGCAGGATTTGCCATGGCTGCTTTTATAACCTGTGAACTAATTGTAAGAAGTGTAATTGAGAGGATAATTAGCAAGGGAAAAATAAACAGCCCTATGTTTATTTCCATTTTAACTGCAAACGAATTAAGCCAGTAGTCTATGCCAAAATAGCAAACTATCAATGTTATAAAAAATGAAATTATTATAAGAAAGAAAAACTGTTTTCCAAAAAGTGTAAGAATTTGGAAAATACCGGCACCCATTACATTTCTGATACTAATTTCCCGAGTACGTTGAATAACCAAAAATGAAAATAATCCAAGTACTCCTATCGACGTAATTAATATTGATAAAAAGGAAAAAACATTAAAAACATTTCCAAGCAGTTCTTCAGATTTGTATTGTTGATTATAATAATCATCGAGAAAAAAATATTCAAATGGATTTCCCGGAAAAAATTCATCAAACTTAGATTTTATATTATCAATTGAATTTGATTGATTCTGAGCTTGTATACGAAGTGCAAACATTCCCCTTACATCTCTTCCATATGGTAAATATCGATATATGTGTGGTTCGAATGCAGCTTTTGGAGACTGTTGATGGTAATCTTTCATTACTCCTACAACAGTATAAATAATTCCCCAATAATCAATTTGTTTTCCAATAGCCGTTTCTATGTCAGGGAATCCCATCCATCTAACAGCAGTTTCGTTTAAAATTAGTGCCAATGAATCGGAAGGAAAATCGGATGAAAAATTACGCCCTTCAAGAATTTCAGTACCAAATAAATCGACAAAATCATAGTCAATGCCAACAATCTGGTAATTTTTAGTTTCATCAACTCCTACTGGATGAATGGCTCCTGCATCCCAGTATATCTGCCTGCCTGGTACTTCGGTTAAAACACAGAATTTTTCAATTGTTGAATTTTTAATCAGTTCTTGTTTAAATGTTTTAACATTACTTTCAAATGAAATATTTCTTACTCTTGGTGCTTTAATTACCATTATCCGGTCGGTTCGAAAACCAAGTTCCTGATTTTTTAAAAATGAAAGTTGTTGGTAAACCGCAAATGTGCAGGTAACAACTGCCAGAGCCATCGTAAACTGAAAAACTACCAGAACTTTTCTGAGATTTAATCCACGTGGATTGTTTCCTAATTTGCCCTTAAGTACTTTTATTGGTTTATACGACGATAAAATAAGTACTGGGTACAATCCTGATATTAACACTCCTGAAACAAAAATTATAA
This sequence comes from Mariniphaga sp., assembly GCA_013203525.1. Classification (GTDB taxonomy): domain Bacteria; phylum Bacteroidota; class Bacteroidia; order Bacteroidales; family Prolixibacteraceae; genus JABMQB01. The sequence continues at coordinate 4,667 of JABMQB010000885.1, read as the reverse complement.
TTAGTGCCATCCAAAACCAGGTTTGTTGCCAAATAATATAGCCTGAGGAAATTCCGGTAAGTAATCTGAATAAAGGTAAAGTTGCCAATATAATGATCAGTGAAGTTATTATTGCAATTGTATTTATTATTATTACTTCAAATGAAAACTGAGTTACTAGTTGAAAACGATAAGCACCAACAACTTTCCGCATGCCGGTTTCTTTTGCCCTTGTTAATGAATGTGCCGTTGATAGATTTATATAATTAACCCAGGCAATGGTAATAATAATAAGAGCAATAATTGAAAGAAAATTAACTGTCGATTTATCACCGTTTACTTCATATTCCTGAGCGTAGTGAGAAGTTAAATGAATATCAGTAAGAGGCTGCAATGGGAGGGTCATGGTTAATTTATAATATTCAAGTACCTCGCCAAATTCTTTGTCAACCATTTCGGCAAGTTTAATTTTGAATTCGTCTAAATCAACATCATTATTAAATAAGAGGTAAGTAAAAACACCACTGTCTCCCCATGAGTTTTCAATATCTTCACCATACAATGCAATCATGTTTTTATACGATAAAAGAATATCGAATTTATGGTGTGAATTTCCTGAAACGTCTTCAAATATTCCAACAACTTCGTAATCAACTTTTTTATCGACACTGATTTTTTTGCCAATGGGATTTTGATTGCCAAAATATTTTTTAGCCGTCGATTCAGATATAAATGCTGAATTGGGAGGATTAATTCCATTAATTGGATCGCCTTCAATAAATTTGTAAGTGAATATCTTAAAAAATTCAGGTTCAGCAAAATACATCCTTTCTTCAAAGTATTTAGTTTCAAGGTGCGATACCGAAGCTTTGTATCGGAATATCCTTGCAACCGTTTTTACTTCAGGGAATTGATCTCTGATGCGTAATCCTGCCGGAGGGCAGCATGATGCGAATCTTACTGCTTCTCCATTTTCGCTGGTTCGTTCGTATCGTAAACGGTAAATGTTCTCATAGTTCGAATTAAATTTATCGTAACTTTTTTCAAAACGTATATAATATTGAATTAACAGGCAAACACTTATTCCAATTGATAATCCAAGAATATTGATAATTGTAATTTTTTTGGATTTTAGAAGATTCCGAATAGCAACCTTAAAATAGTTTTTAATCATATATTAGTTCAGAAAGGTTCATTTTTTTCTTTCTAAAATTAATAAAGAATTGCAAATTGATATTGGATTTAACCTTTAATAAATCTCAATTTAAAAAATCCGGAAAAATTGCAGCAAAAACAATTGTTTATTCAAGCACAGGTTCTTCAGGTTTTGGGAATAACTTAAATTCATCTCCAAATTGTTCCAGGAATTCAACACTGAAAGCTCTGAATAAATAATGTACAGGAAGCAACACTACTACATTAATATATGGTATGACCAGTAATATAAATCCAATACAACATGTCATTAGTGCCAAAATAATAACTCCAATAATTATTCCTACACCTAAAATAAATGTAAAAAGAGCATACAAAATAAAATGTCCAAAATAGCGGCCAAATATTCTTAAAAATACTGACCAGCCTTTCAATGCTGATATTCTTCTTTTATACATAATTGGAACCACAAAATGGTCGAGGTATGTGGTAATTATTCCTGATATAATTATCAATCCAAGAAACATTAGTATCATTTTTGTTATCATCCAAAACTTGGTTACACCCAATATATCTTCGTAATGAATTTCTTTTGCAGTTTCGAAACAGTAAATAAAGAACAGAACAAAAGTGGCAAAAACGATTAATCCGAAAACAAGCCTCCACAAGAATAATGAGTTTCCCTCTTTTCGATATTCGAACCATGGCTGTTTAACCTCAGCCCTGTCATAAACAACATTGTCGAGAAACATAAACTTTCCGCGCGAACTTAGCCAGGTAAAAACAAATCCAAGTATAAACAGAAATATTACACCTATAATTATCAGGTTAAAATATAACGGATGCTCAATCAGCCATTCCCATGCTATTTGTGGAAAATTAAAAAGCTCATCCCAATCGGTATGACGGTCGGATGAATAATTACCACCCCTGTTTCCCTGGCAATCGGCAAGGCTTGCTAAAAATGCAGTAAATCCAAGGGTAAACCATTTTCCTATATTAAAAGGTTGAAATAAGGCTTTTTTCATGCGGTCGTAACCTTTTGATAAAGGTCTGCCATATTCAATAGTCATAATTTAGGTTTTTAAAGTTGATCCCTCAAGTTAAGGAAAAATCATTTGATATGACTTCTAATTCAGTGTTTTTTATAACATTATAAAAACCAGTTGTTTGTTGTAATTGGATTGTAGTATTTTGTACGTATAAATATTGTCTTGATTAACTTCCTTAATAATAACGCTATTTTTACCAACGAATTAATTCAAATCAAACATCGACACTTTAAAGTTGTTTAGGTTCTAAAATAAGTATTTATATGAATGGTCACGGAAGAAGATCGGGGGAGGATGTTCCTAAAAAGAAAATAACAGGCGAAGGATTACGAAATGTCTTAAAATTATTCAGGTATGTAAAACCTTATCGGATTGAATATACATTTGGCATGTTCTTTCTTTTGGGGGCAAGCCTGGCAAACCTGGCATTTCCGAAATTGCTTGGCGACCTGGTTGATGCCGGGAACAAAGGAACTATTGCCGAAGAATTAAGCCGCATTGCTATTTTATTAATTATAATTCTTATAATTCAGGCTTCGTTTTCGTATTTCAGGGCGGTACTGTTTGCCAATGTCACTGAAAAAACAATGGCCGATATCCGGAGATTTACTTATAATCATCTTATTAAATTACCACTGAGCTTTTTCGATAAACACAGGGTTGGTGAATTAAACAGCCGGATTTCATCCGATGTGTCATTGTTGCATGATACTTTTACAACAACCCTTGCTGATTTTACACGGCAATCGGTTATTATTATTGGGGGCATTGGATTATTGGTTTATACATCTTCAAAACTTACTCTTTTTATGCTGGCAATTCTTCCGGTAGTAATTATTTGTATTTGGTTTTTTGGGCGTTTTATACGAAAACTTTCTAAAAAAGCTCAAAAAGAAACAGCCGAATCAAATACAATTGTTGAAGAAACACTTCAGGGGATAAAGAGTGTAAAATCGTATACAAACGAGTTTTATGAGATAGAACGATATGGAGAAAAAATAAACGAAGTTGCAAAAACGGGAATGCGTTCGGGTGTGTACAGAGGATTGTTTTCTTCTGCTTTGATTCTTGGATTATTTGGAACATTGGTGGCTGTTATCTGGCGGGGAGCATTAATGCTCGCAAATGGTGAAATGGAAACCGGGGAATTATTCTCCTTTGTTATTTACTCAGGTTATATTGGAGGAACCATTGGGGGAGTAGCTGCGGTTATTGCACGTATTCAGCGATTTATTGGGGCCACTGAAGATTTATTTGAGATTTTTGAATCGGAAGAGGAAAATCTAATCCTAACAAATAGCACAGGAACTAAATCAAAATTGAAAGGGCAAATTGTATTTGATAACTTGTCGTTTGCCTATCCGTCTCGTCCCGATGAAATGGTGTTGCAAAATATAAATCTTAAAATTGAATCGGGAAAAATTGTTGCACTGGTAGGGAAAAGTGGTGCCGGGAAATCAACTATTGCAATACTTCTGCTTCATTTATATGAACCTACTGAGGGGAAAATTCTATTTGATGATTTTAAAATTAATGATTTGGATTTGACCACATTACGCAGCCAAATTGCACTTGTCCCTCAGGATATTTTTTTATTTGGTGGAACAATCCGAGAAAATATTTCTTATGGAAAACAAGATGCATCTGAAGAAGAAATTTATGAAGCTGCAAAAAATGCGAATGCTTTGGAATTTATCAATCGTTTTCCGGAAAAACTTGAAACAATAGTTGGTGAGCGTGGTACTCAACTTTCAGGAGGCCAGCGGCAAAGAATTGCAATTGCCCGTGCTATTTTAAAAGATCCAAAAATTCTGGTTCTTGATGAAGCAACTTCTTCGCTTGACTCAGAATCGGAACTATTAGTGCAGCAAGCGTTGGAATCACTTATGAAAAACCGCACATCAATTGTAATTGCTCATCGTTTATCGACCATAAGAAATGCCGATAAAATTATTGTCCTCGAAAGTGGAAGGATTGTTGAAACGGGTACTCATCCTGAACTTATGAAAATGAAAAGTGGAGTTTACAGGGGATTAAATGAATTGCAGTTTTCAATTTAGTAAAGCACTAATACAAAGTAATTTTAGTGTTTTTTTACAGGCGAAATCTTAGCAAATATTTTCTTTAACCACTTGTCAATTAATGGATAATTTATTTTTTTCTCCGATTTTAACAAATATGAAATACTGACTACCCCTGATGTAAGTCTTTTTTCATGAATCCTTTTTTTTCTTGAAATCAGTATTTTTCGTTTGCTGGTCATAATGGGCTAAATTATAACTTCTTAAAACAAAAAGCAAATTCAGATAAATTTCATTTTAGTTTTATTAACCCTATATGGTTCTGAACCGTTTTTATTGATAACAATTTATTGAGTAAAAACCACATAAGATTTATGGATTTCAATCTTGCTTTTACAAAATAATCATAACCAATATACATCTCATTTCAGAAGTTATATTTTTGTATTAAGCCAGACTA
>JABMQB010000884.1 GCA_013203525.1 Mariniphaga sp. | reverse complement strand
TTCCATCCTGAAGTTGAATTACATCGTTTAATTGCAGGTTACGTTCAATCAGTAATACAATTCCTGAAGCAATATCGCTGAATAATTGCTGAATACCGAATCCAACGCCAACTAATAAAGCTGCAAAACTTGCCAGTAATACCGAAACTTTTACACCTGAGGAATCAAGAAGAACAACAATTACAATTACCCAGGTTATATATCTAATAATCAAATATACTGACCAGTATGATCCGCGTTCAACCTTTTTTTTAACAATAAACCTGTTAAATATTCTTTTGAGAATTTTTAAGCCAATGATAGTAGCTATTATGGCTATTAGTATAAAAATAGCATTGTAAACAGTAAATGTTATATTCTCAGATACAATTATCTGATAATTCAAAAATTCTTTAAAGCTCATAATAAATAATCAATACTTTCTTTATAAAAACTTAAAAATAGGAATAATCTGAAACAGGCGATCAAATTTTTAGCTTTTGAACTAAATTCGTTTCCTAAAAAGCCTGACTTCATTAAGCTGCTCATTAAAAAAACGAATTCTTTCCTTTGCCCCGGTATGGCTTATTAATGTAGATTTTTTTATTAGACCTCTGAAATACTTATCCAAATCGGCACAAAACTTTTGATTTGTAGTGTTTAACAAACTTAAAACATTAAATGTCAGGTAGGCTGCATATCCACGTTCCGTTTTTACCAGTATTGTATTATCGTTAAAAACTACTTCATTAAAATAAAGCTGGTATGTATTTTCGATGCCTTCCGGATCATGCCCATATAAATATTTAAATCCTAATTCGGCTTCCTTTTGAATATGCATAATCCATTTTTCCATTTTATCCAGCAGGTTTTTTAAATGGTCTTTCTTAATAAAATATCCACATATCCAATAATATTCAATTTGGCTGAGAAGTATCCTGAAAGTATTTTCATTCCATATTTCTATAGTTGGAATTTTTGATGCAATAGCGAGGGCTTTTTGACCTTTTTTAAATACATCACTATCGATGTCATCAGGATCAAATTTTTTTTCTTCATATTCAGGAAACTGGAATAAAGTTTTTTCCCAAAAGAATACCTTAAATGCTGCTATTTCAGGTAATTGAAAATAATGAAAAAGTGGTGGATCTTTTGCAACATAAACAATTTCCTTTTCTTTTGCATAACTAATCAATGTAAGGTCGCCCACAATTTTTTCAATCCAATCGCTTACTTCAAATTTCTCCGGTTCAATCAAACTTGATTCAAATGTCACACTATTACCAGTGTCTCCAAAAAAAGTATCAATTGAAATTCCATAATGTGATTTTAGTTTAAACAGTTCTTCCAGGGTTAAAGGTTTATCGCCTCTGATCCGTCGGTATGCACTGTCGTTGCCTAAATCAAGTACTTCGGCAATTTCGTTAACCAATGATATGTTTGGTGAAAGTTTTTCTTTTATAAGGTTAAATATGGCTTTTTGAATAGTTGATGTTTGATCCATAGTCATTAAAATTACATAATTATTACATAAAAGTCAATGATTATTCATTATCAATATATTTTTTTTAAAAAAGATTTGTAATAATTAATAAAATCTCAAATTCCTATTTACAAAAATTTGCAGTTTCTGCAAATTCATCACCAAAATCATTTACATTTTGCAAATACAACCAGACAAAAACTTGATTTAGCAATTATTAGATGTTATCTGCAAAACTTAATATCGGTGTTGCAAAAGCATTGTTTGCCAGGTGGTTACTTCTCTATAACTTTGATTATCGAATTGTAAAAACTAAAATCAAATAAAATGAAAAATGCAGATATCAAATTAACACTAAAAGGATTTAATTACTACTGTCGTTATCAAAAAAATAATGAAAGTAAACATGATCCTATGGTATTGTTGAGTGGTGCTTTTCAGAATATGGATTCATGGAAAAACTTTTCAAATATTATTGGAAAACAATTCCCTGTTGTTTTGATTGATCTTCCTGGTAGTGGGAAATCCGATTTCTTACCATTTAAATATGGTGGAGACTTCCTGGTTGAGGCTATAAATAACATGTTTGAAAAACTTGAAATCAAAAAAGCAAATATTTTTGCTGCTTCGTACGGAACACCTACTGCGTTTAATTTTGCAAGTAAATACCCAGAAAAAGTATCACATCTTATAATGGGAGGTGTAATGAAAGAAATGCCTGAATATCGTAAGGCTGATTTTAAAGTGATATATAAACATGTAAGAAAAGGAGATAAACAATCATTTGCCAATGAGGTAGTGAAGGTTCTGGCTAACTGTGAGAAAGCCGATAAGATTAATAAATTTCCACTTGTGAAAAGGATAATGAGATGTTTATTGTCAAGAATGCCAAAAGAAGATACAAAAAACACGGTTGAAAATACAAAACGGATACTTAACCAAAATTCAATGGATCTCAGAAAAGCACCTGATGTTCCCACCCTGGTTTATACAGGTGAATACGATAGTTTTACAAAACCTGAATACTGCCGTGAGGTTGCCATTCATTTTAACAACGCAACTTATACAACCATTAAAAATGCCGACCACCTTTTTCATATCGAACAAACCGATACTGTAATTGAAATGGGGATTCGGTTTGTTTTAGGCAAATCAATTGAAACATTACCTGCGCTGAACGAAGTTGAGTATTTCTGTAATCAGGGACAATCAAATATCCGAAATCTTTATACTGAACATAGTAAGGCAAGTTAATTACATGAACTAATTGACACATTTTCAGTGTTATGCTGAACTTGGCGGAATCTGTTCAATACAAATTATAAACCAAAAAAATAATTGTTATGAAAAAAAGTGCTAAAAATTTCAAAAGAAAAACAATCAGGATTAGTG
>JABMQB010000883.1 GCA_013203525.1 Mariniphaga sp. | reverse complement strand
TCAAAACCCTCTTGCTGGGGAACATAGTAGAAGCTACTGCGGCATACTTCTAAAAGCTCACACTGACGTTTTACGCTCAACTTTTCATCCTTATGCACTTTCTGAAGCCTTGATTGCCTGCCTATTTCCTCAATACTTTTTTTAAGAAATCAACTTCCATTTGAAGCTGCCCTACTTTTTTAAACAACTCTGCCTTCTCTTTTTCATCATCATTTTTCTCAATACCTTTTTCGAAAATATTCGATGCATTGGATAAAAACTGGCTCTTCCATGTGGAAATCTGAGTAGGGTGCAAATCATATTTCCTACCTAACTCTTGAATACTTTCCCTTTCTTGCAAGGCTTCTAAAACAACCTTAGTTTTAAATCCTGACGTGTACTTTTTCCTTTTTTTCATTACAACAAGTTTATTAAAAATTATCATTTAACTTGTTGTCTAGTTATTGGGGTATATTATAATAAGCCATCAGGCAAATCCAAGAAAATTAAATCGAAATGAAGAGGTGCTTGGAGCCCATTTTTTCAGCTACCTTGTTCAGAATGAAAGATCCAAGAATCCTGGTGTTGTAAAGATTTTTAAAAATGTGATAAAGAAAGTTGCAGACCGACGGGTAAGCGAACTCAATGAGAATACCTGGCCAAATGGTACTTCGGAACCAAGCAGATGGTGGGGAAGTCAGACTGCACAAGGACAATATGCCGATCCAATTTTAATGCAGTGCCGTTTAACCCGTGAGCAAAAGTATATCGATGCGGCCAGTCAATTGATGGATTACAATATGGGACTCAATCCTATAGGTAAATGTTTTATGTCAGGAACAGGTTTCAACAGGGTAGAAGATCCACTTTATCATGATTCGTATCCGATGAAACTTAAAGGATTGGGACCGGCACCCGGCTTACTGGTTTTTGGACCTGCAGATTCAAGACAACAACTTAAAGAGAAATGCCCCTTGATGATTCCTGATATTAGTACAATGCCTGCCCAACGCAAATGGTTGGACAATAGAAGAAATGTGAGTGGTTGCGAGTTTACAATTCCTGAATCACTTTCTTACCCTGCCGTGGTTTATACCATTTTATCAGGAGGTGGGAAATGGGATCGGGTAACTGATTTGTATAGTGAATCTCAGGATTGAATTATTGATAGTAAAATCAGGAAAAAGTAATATTAGAGCAAATCTATATGAAACGAAATTCTTTAAACCCCATTTTTGGGTTGTTCATGTAGGTTTTTAGTTTAAGTTGTATAGATGGTTTAAAAATAAAGAGATGAATTTTTTAAAGTATTACCAATTAAAAGTTCAAATTATAGATTCAAAAAGATAGATCGCCGAATCAAAAATAAAAGAGATTAGAAAGTATCCCGCAAGAAGTATTCAGCTGAAGAAAAATCAAAACACAAAAAAATCTGCTTTAACAACTAGTTAATCCTATCGAACTAAATTTTAGGTTTTATAAATTTGAATGATAGCTAATTGGTTTGGCCATTTATACACATTAAAAATTAGCCAAAGAATTTCTTCTTTGATTTTATTCAATAATTCGCGTAAATTAAATCCAGCAGCGGCTAAAAATGCATTAATATCATCTCCAACTGATCCTTTTAGGTAGTTTTTTATCATTCGGCAATCGTGTTTTACATGACTGATAACCGGTTCGACAGCAGCCCTTTTTCTGCATTTTTTCCGCATGGTCTGGCTTTGGTATGATTGTTTTTGATTAGGTGATTTTGGTGATACTATTATTGTTTTATTGACTTTTGCCTTTCCTTTGTATCCCCTGTCAACAATGGCATTTTTAAACTCTATACCACTGATTCCCTTCACTTGTTCAAGTGTCGGTTCCAGGGTTGTTGTATCGTTTGGGTTGCCATTAAAGTTTTTTACCCCTACAATAATGTTCACGCCGGGTACCATTGCAAATGATACTTTTGACCCAAATTCAAACTTTTTATGCGCCTTGCATTTTGAAATACATGCAACATCAGGTTCGTATAAGCTGTAAATTTTGTTCTTATCTGTCTTTTTCTGCTCTATAACTTTACCGCAATTCTCAATTAGTGCCTGGTGGCTGACAAATGCCTCATTGCCCAGCTTCCTTTCCAGTTCCCGAACTAACCTGCCAGCAATAGTCCGCAGCTTTCGCAACGCAGCCCTTTTTGTTTTTTCCTCTTAGGATGGTGGGTAAACCGTTGTGCCAGCAATAACTTTTTCACTGTTCGTTTATAGCTCTGCCGCTGCTTTATTCTTTCCTGCTTGGCTATTTTATTGCAGGCAGCAATTACTTTAACCAATAGTTTGGCATCGGTCGGGTACGTTATATTTTTTTCCTGGGCTGTTGTATCAACTAATAAATCCCGGGTTTTTATCTCTTCTTTACGTGTATTTACTGAAACACCAAATATCTTTTCTGCTCCTTCTTTGCCTATGCGTTTGCGGAAATGAACCATATCGGAAGGGTCGCAAGGTGGTTTCCACTGAAACTCGGATTCTCCACAGAAATATTGAAAATAGGGGTTTTGTACACATTGTGCCATTACCGTTTCGTCACCAAGGTTGTAAATACGTTTTAATAGCAAAATCCCTACCATGCTGCGGATGGGGACACCCGGCTGCCCCGTATTTGAATAAAGGGGGTTGAAACCATCTTCAAATTCCTGCCAATTTATCTGATGTGACAAAATCACAAGTTCATGTTCCGGATTAACAATCTCTTTTAATATCGGACGGAACAAATTTCTTTGCCCCTGGCCAGGTAGATTCCCTTTCATATTTTGCAAGCTTTTTGTCCAATTTATAAATAACCTTGCAAATAGGGTATGCGATTTTGAATAAGTCTTGAACTATACAGAGTTAGTTTTCAAATGGTTAAAACTTGTTAAGGATAACTAACTATTGAAATATTGAAAACTCTAACCGGGTTCCCTGCATTCCAACAGTTCATAAAAAGTATTATTAAACATTAAATTTAAAAAGTATCTTTTAACTTTAACAACAAATCTGTCTAATAGTATTAGATTTTAAACATGCACATAATACTATTGACATTGCTGTATATTATAATAGGAAAACACAATTATACTTTTAAAGCTAAACTGAATCATTACGCGAGATACTTGAAAGTATTGACTCTATTGGATTATGAAATAAATGAGAAAGATGTTAAAATCAGATATGCTAATTAAAATAATATTGCCAATATTAATTTAACTATCAACAAAAAAATACAGACTTACAAAAAAGTAAGCCTGTACATTAAAGTTTTTAATTACAGTATTCCGAAAAAGAGACAAATTGCCGCTTGTGCCTTTTCGAGAACACTGCTAAAACGGGCATAAAAATATAAAAATAATTGTGAAAATGCATGGGGGTGTATTTAAAATCCCTCTTTGTTAAAATTTTACTAACCATGAAACTAATTTTTATTTTTATCTGCGGATTAGGACTTTTATGCAGCATTGCTGGAAACAGCAATGCACAAGGTACTAAGCTGACCTTGGATTTCGAAAATGAAAGTATCAAAGAAGTTTTAAGCTATATCGAAGATCATTCGTTTTTTTCGTTTATGTACGATAATAATGAGATTGATATTGAACGAAAAGTTAATATAAAAGTAAAAGATGAAACTGTTGATTCTATTCTCGAGCAGTTGTTTAATGAGGAAGAAATAAACTACCTAACAGTTGACAGGCATATTATTATTTATGCAGTTAAAAATCAAAACAAGATTAATAATTATTCTTTTAACCAGAAAGAAATGACAGGAACAGTTGCCGATTACAGTGGCCAACCGCTATCGGGTGTAACTGTAATTGTAAAAGGAACAACAAACGGCGCTGTTGCTGATGCAGACGGTAACTACTCTGTAAGGAATGTCCCCTCTGATGCTATTCTTGTTTTTTCATTTGTTGGAATGAAAACTCAGGAAGTTGCTGTTGGTAATAATACAATTTTAAACATTGTTTTACGTGAAGAGACAATTGACCTCGAAGAAATTATAGCCATTGGATATGGAGTTCAAAGAAAAGGGACTCTGTCCGGTTCAGTTTCTTCTATTCAATCAGAAGAAATTGTTGCTACTAAAACCGAGAATTTAGTTAGTAATATTCAGGGGAAGGTTCCAGGATTACAAATTCGACAGCGAACAGGAGAACCTGGTGTATTCGACAACTTGGTTAGTATTCGAGGTTATGGAAATCCTTTGATAGTGATAGACGGAGTTACACGTGACGGTATCAGTGAATTTGCACAACTTAATCCAGACGATGTTGAAAGTATTACTATTTTGAAAGATGCTTCGGCTGCAATTTATGGGATGAATGCTGCAAATGGTGTGATTATCGTAACTACCAAAAAAGGCAAGCCTGGAGAAATGAGAATAACTTATTCAGGCCTATATGGCATTAAAGGAGCTACAGGGTTAGAGCAAACTATTGATGCTTATACGTATCGTTTAATTAGAAATGAAATGGATAGAAATATAGGAAATGCCCCTTATTACAGCGAAGATATCCTAGAAAAATATAGAATAGGTGAATCAGGGTATACCGATACCGATTGGATTGACCTTTGCTTCTATGATTGGGTACCCCAACAACAGCATAATGTCTCAGTTAGGGGTGGTTCTGAAAAGATTAGGTATTTTTCGAGTTTTGCATACACTGAAGATAATGGTCTTTTAAAAAGTGATATACAAAAATACCGGAGGTATAATTTCAGATCGACAACCACTGCCGATTTATCCGAAGATTTGTCTTTAAACATTTCTGTATCAGGAAGATATAGCGAACAACAACAACCTAGGAACTCCTTCCTTTGGGTGTTTAAGCCCATCATGATAAATGACCGAGGTCAAAACTATCATACTATTGCAAATGAAGACCATATGACAGCTCTTCCTCCTGAAAATACCAATCCTTATGCTATGATGAGTAAGGAAATCGACGGTTATCGAAGCAATAATGTTTTTCAATATCAATCAACACTTGAACTTATTTATAACTTGCCATTTGTAAAAGGAATAAAGGCTACAGGGTTGGTTGCTTATGATGGCAATGTAAATAACAGTTCACGATTACAGAGAGCTTACGGTCTTTATGATTATTATATCGATGACCGGCAAACTACATATGGTTCAGATAGATATCGGAGTACAATAAATTTGTTTACGAGACTACACGTTCGCGGGCAACTTGATTACAATCTAACTCTTGATGACCATAATTTAAATGTGTTGGCTGTTTCTGAACTCACCCGTACACGTTCAGACATGCTACGAGGAGAACGTCAGTATACTGATATATATACACATGATATAATCAATGAGGGAGCTTCTACCACCGCAACAAATAGCGGATACCGTAGCTTTGCTGTTATGGCTGCCTATTTAACCAGAATAAACTATAATTATAAAAGTAAGTATCTTTTAGAAGCGGTAGCGAGGTATGATGGTTCTTATCGATATGCACGGGCAAAACGTTGGGCATTTTTCCCTTCGGTAAGTTTAGGATGGCGTATTTCTGAAGAGCCATTCATAAAAGATAACCTTCCATTTCTTGACAATCTGAAAATTAGGGCTTCTTATGGAGAAAGTGGCCGGGATGCAGGTAATGCGTTTGAATATATAGCAGGTTATTCAGGTAGTAGTGCTGATGGCTATGTGTTCAGTCCAGGTGAACTGACGGTAGGAATGAGTGCCCCTGGTGTTGTTAACGATAACCTTACCTGGATTACCTCAGAAACAACTAATATTGGTCTTGATTTTAGTCTTTGGGATGGAAAATTGGGTGGTTCTGTGGATGTTTTCCAAAGAAAAAATACTGGAATGCTTGATACAAGGATTCAATCTGTTCCGAATACATTCGGTGCTTCATTTCCGCAGGAAAATATAAATTCCAATTTAAACCGTGGAATCGAAGTAATGTTTTCACATAGAGGTAAAATTGGGAATGATATCTCATATAACATTAGTGCAAATGCGACTTATTCTCGTTTGAAAATATTGCATGATGAAATAGCAGATTTCAGCAGTTCATGGGATATATGGAGACGTAGCAATGAAGACCGTTATACTGGCCGATTGTTAAATCACGAATACGATGGAAGATACACTTCCCTGGAGCAGTATGAAACTGCTCCACTGCTGGGTGGGTCCCGAGGAAACTCAAAGATGTTGCCAGGGAGTTGGGCAATAATTGATATGGATGGTAATGGTATTATTAACAATGATGACCGGACTTACGATCACTGGAGTTTTGGGAATATTAATCCTCCGTTGCAGTATGGTATGACAATAGCCGGGACTTATAAGTCATTTGATTTAAATGTACTGCTACAGGGAGCCGCATTATATTCCATCAATTTTCGCAACAATGATATTTGGGGGTATGGCCGTTATCCAAGTTTGCATGAAAGATTTCTGGACCGCTGGCAAACCGTTAGCCCGGAAAATGATCCTTATGATCCTGCAACAGAATGGGTATCCGGATACTACCCGGCATTGCGTACAAATACCAGGAATACAACTGATGGAATGAGAATTGATGTATGGACTCCACCTGCCACCTATCTGAGATTAAAGAGCGTGGAATTAGGCTATAACCTTCCTCAGGGCTTTATTAGAAAAATTGGTATGAGCAATGCTCGTTTATTCTTCAATGGTTTCAACTTATACACTTTCTGCCGAAAAGAATTAAAAC
>JABMQB010000882.1 GCA_013203525.1 Mariniphaga sp. | reverse complement strand
GTAGTGGAATGAATATTAATGATATTGCATTATTAAAATACAATAATATCAAAGGCGAATCCTTGGAGTTTAAAAGAGCCAAGACCAGGCAAACAGCAAAAAAGAAAAGTACAACAATAGTTGTACCTCTGACTGATTTATCGAAAAAGATAATTGAAAAATATGGTAATGAAGATAAAAGCCATGAGCAATTTATTTTTTCTATAGTTGACAAGAATACAGATGGAGTTGGAATAAAACGAAAGATTAAATTATTTACCAGATTTGTAAACCAACATATCAAACTGCTTGCAAAAGCAAACGAATTGCCGGAGGACATTTCTACTTACTGGGCAAGGCATAGTTTTGCAACATTATCAATTCAAGGCGGTGCAAGCATTGAATTTGTTCAAGAAGCATTCGGACACCAAAATATTTCAACTACTCAGAACTATTTTGCAGGTTTTGAAGATGAAGCTAAAAAGCAGATAGTTGAAAGCCTTTTGAAATTTGATTAATTCTGTAATACTTTTTATTGAGTAAGAATATTCTGTATGGAATTTCAAAATAATCCTTTTATAGATTTTGTCTATTGTTTTAAAAATAAATATAAAATAATTCGATTTGAGATAATGAGAATCATTTTCCCATCGTGCGCATAGCTATGCGGAGTAATTCATTACATGCGTATATGATTATGGAAAAATCTTTGTCATTTTAAAAATCCCGTTAATCTTACACACGTATAGATGTATAAAAAACCTTTAAATCAATTCAAGCAATTAAGTCATTGAAATACCCAGATAGGAATAAAAGTAAATAAAAAAAGGGGTGTGTCCCTTGCATACTTGAAAGAATCTATAATCCGTCTATGTATAATTTACTTCGTAAAGAACAATTACAGAAATTGGAATTTGGTCATTAAATGTGTAAATTGTATTACAAATTATTTGATTGTAAACGCTTGCAAACGAATTTAAACGAATATGCTCCTGACTACAATCGCATTATGGTAGAATCAACAAATAACTAAAAGGTGTTTAAACACATACGTTATGGGCAAGTTTGGGACATGTCAGATAATTAGACTGTAAATAGAAACATAAAAAATGATTTAGCAAATCGTGAATTTTTTTCAAATAAAAAGTGGAGTCCAGAAACCATTAGAAAAAAGGAGCGTAACTGAAAAACCATATGAATAAGAATTTTTAAACTTATAATTATGAAAAATAGTATTGGACGTTGTACCCGCACGGCATATTGGACAAGAGTAATTTTTGTTGCTGTGATTAATATATTACTGAGAATTTTTCAAAAAGCATCTGCTGACCCCGGAATTATAATTTTTATAGGATTTATTTCATTTTTCTTATCTATTTATTTATTTATTTGGGGTGTTAGAAGAATGCATGATGTTAATAAAAGTGGTTGGTATATTATCGTACCAATTTACAATGTAATTTTTGCTTTTACACCTGGAACCAAGGGGCCGAATGATTATGGTGAAGATCCCAAAACATCTAACGTAATAGAAGCTGATTACATGTATGAAATATTATTTTCAATCTTATTGGCTTCTTTTATTGCTTGTGCAAGTTATGCTCTATTAATGGAAACAAAGATAATAGATAGTTTTCAAAAGTCTGAAATAATAAAAAATGTAATTTGGGGTGTTGTTTTTGTAGCATCATTTATTTTTTCCGTGGCCATTAGTATAAAAAATAGCATAAAAACATGATTCCTTTTTAATTGGTATAATGTGCCTGTTATTGCACAGTTAATTCTAATATTTTCTAATTTAAAAAATGTATCAGAAAAAGTTGAAAGTTCCCGACATCGGGAAGATTTAAGTTTAAACACACTTTACTCGTAGTTATAACAGTTAATTGCTCTTTTTATAGAGTGTAACTATTGTAATTTATTGATATTTCAAAAATCCCTTTTTTATGCGTTAGAATAACAATTCCTCATATTGACGTAAAAGAAGAAGGGCAGCATTCTATCTATCCTTAAATAATTTATAGTGCAATTCGTTAATTATTTTGACACAACGAACACTAAATCCGTAATTTTTAAAATGGGTGATGTGGTAAAATTTAGAGCTATCGTAATATACATTCCAACCTCTGGCAAGAGTAGAAGTGTACTCAGTAGCACTCCACCAGTGTCCGTGGGATCTAATACTTTCGAAATTATTACCAAAGCTGTCCCTATGCCCTCCTGGAAGACCAGAAAAACCGCAATAGTCAGTACCGTTACCTCCCTCTTTCCAACCACTGATTGTTTTTAATTTACCGCCAGCAACAGACAACCCACCTAAATAATCAGCTAATTTTGTCCATTCTGAATGGCTTGGTAAATGCCAGCCATCAGGGCAAGCTTTCAGAGCTGAAGTCCAGTTATACAAAACTCCATAAGTTGAATAGTTCATATTAGTTTTAGCTGCTTTCACGCTACTACCATCGTAATCATATACATAATTGTGAATAACTGTTTTTGAACCACTAGAGGGTGGGCTAACACTTGGTAGGTAAGCTAGATTTTCTGCCATCCAGACCTGGCTGCCGATTTGAACAGTTTTATACACTTGTCCATCACGAGAATCAGTAAATGTACCTGTTTCTTGCGCATGAGTTTTTTGCGTCATAAATGATGCTACAAATATCATTGTAATAATATATTTTTTCATTGTGGAGATTTTTATTATTAACATTCATTTTATTTTCGTTTCTACAAGTTACAACATAATTATTTAAAGTCAACAACCAAATAACCGTGATTTGTCAGGACAAATAACTTATAATAAATTAGGGCTGCCTCTTTGATTTTCCGGTCAAGTTCATTTATTAATTCACACGTACAGTTTAATCTGAATAAGGAATTACATCAGGGAGAGCATTGAATCATTTTCGCCATTCTCAGCCGACCGTATCGAGCATTTACGGACGTTCTCTATACCGATGAGGTATAATCCCACTCATGATAAAAGTGGCTAATTTCTGGTTTTGACAGGTTCAAATTTTGAGGAAAAGAAAAGGGCAGCTCATAGGCACCCTTCAATATTATCCTTGAAATAAATCAAATAGTCAATGAATCAAATAAATTAATCCCTAACACAGCGAACCGAAAAGCCCTTTTCCTTGTCGGCGTTCATAGCGTGTACACCTGAATAATAGTAGGCCAGGCCGCGGCGCAAGGCTAAGTTATTAATGCTCTCTGTAGCTAACCAAAAATAGGCGGTGCCAATTAACTCGTAGCAATTACCATCGTTGCTGCTACGGTAACCACCGGGCAACGCGGAAAAACCGCTCTCGTTGGTTGCGTCTAAATTAGGTTCATACCACAGACCATCGCCACTTTGAACAGTTCCTGTTGCCTTCATTTTACCCCCGGCAACAGCATAGCCACCCAGATAATCCACCAATATCTGCCATTCCGCATCCGTTGGCACATGCCAACCGGCGGGGGCAATATTGCGATTGTCGTCCAATGCGTGCCAATTGTACAAACGCCCATAGGTGGTTACATTGTTTACATCGTTATCATAATTGCAGTAAGCGCCGCTGCTTAAGTTTACCCATTCTAAAGTATCTGTTATGTTTGGTATGGCCTCACCGCTGCGGTAATGCGTTACTTTCAGGTTTTCTGCCATCCACCATTGTTCTCCAATTTGAACAACAGCATAACTTTTCCCATCATTGTCTTTGCATTCAATAAACTCTACATCATAGGTTTTTGACTCTGTAGGTGTATCTGCAATTATTGTAATGAATTCACTGGAATATACCATAAAATGGAATAAATCACCTTCTTCAAGGGTATTTGATTTTTCTTTTATTACTTCGCTGGAAAAATCGGTATATTCAATTTGATTTTTGTTATTGCTATTCTGAAGGCAAACCATTTTAAGTGTGGTTATAACTGCTTCTCCAATAATACTAACAAGATAAATTCCTTTAGTATTAACTGAAATATTGAACCTATTCAATCCCGGAACAATATTTTGGTTAGACTTTGCAACTATCTGCCCACTGGAGTTGATTAACATTATATCAATGTTATCTTCCTCTGTTGAAGCATATTGGAGAATTGCGTGTTCATTGAATGGATTTGGATATATTTTATTTTCCCCTGAATTTCCTGTTATTGTTCTACTGGCGGTTGAAATAGAGCTTAAAAGTAAAGTATTAGTACCCGAAACAGTATTACTTTCTCCAGTTACCATATTCGTAGCTTTTATGCTATCAATAGTTGTAGCAGCACCAGTTGCCTGAAATGTTAATTCTATTTCCTGTGATTGAACATTGTTTAGAGTCAGAATTATAATGAATATTGATAGTAGTTTTTTCATCGCTAATCAGAATAAATTAATTATCTAAACAAGTTACATCAATAATTATTAAAAGTCAACAGGCTGTCAAAATTAAAATTGTTATTATTCACTTCCATCAATTCTCAGGAATAACATCCTTAATTATAGATTCAATTTTGCTTAATTTCTCCGGGCTAAGTTGTTTTATTTGCTCCTGGCTCAGCTTAAATTCATTTATTTGCACAAAGTTGTTTTGCACAAAGTTATTATGCGTTACCCCAAAGTTTTTACCTAAAATATCAAAATATAATTTTGCTGCCTTCATGTCTCCATTTACAGCAAAATCAAAGATTCTGGCTAAAACCTTATCAGCCATAAATCGAAATTGCAATAATTGATTTTGATAAATGGAGTTTGAGGTATATTCTTTTAAATGTTTATGGATAGTTTGACGGCTTAATCCTGTCTTTTCTGCCATTTCCATTTTTGACGGCATCCGTCCGAGTTCTTGAATCATGGTTGATATAGCCCAATTTATTCTTATATGATTGCATTCCCACAATTGATTTTTAAATTCATAGGTTAATAACGGCCAAACATGATAAATAAATTCATCTCTTTTTGTTCCTTTAAGTTCATCTAATTTTTGAGAAATAAGGTCAACTACTTGCTCAACATTACTTTTATTTAATCCAAATTTGTCTTTTAAATATTTGACACTATCAGTTAATTTTAATTCATTTTTTTCTAATTCTGTAAACTTTTGTAAACTCTTTTTTTCTTCTGTCATGGCTTTATAATTTTATAACGAATCAAGTTTATTTATTGCATCACCTTTGCATTTATAAGTCCATGCCCAAATCCTAAATGCTTTTGATGTTGGATAACTAATACAGCTAAACCGTTTGTTGATTTTAAGGCGAAACACTTCATAGTGGGTAATTATATCGTTTAATCTGACTTCGTAGCAAAATCCCCATTTCGTCTTGCTCAAAAGGGAAAATTCATATCCTTTTACTTCTCCTTTTCCTGTAAATTTATCTGGTAGTTGTTTTATTGTTTTCATGTGTCTAATTCTGATTTAATTTTTTAATGTGTAAGCTGGGTGTAACTTTGAATTTATCATCAAACACTTTTTTAATAATGCTCAATGCCTGTTCCTGATGTTCTTGTTTAATAATTACAGAATCATGTATTGTTTTAGGAATAATTCCGGCATTAACCAACTTCTTCGAAATACAATCAATGAAAATATGGCTTTCAATTTTTGTTAGCAGGTTAGACAATTTTTTGTAATCCCTTGATTTTAATATTGTAATTGAATCTGAAACAAATGGAAAAACAAATTCAAACACTTGTTTCTCTTTCTTATAAGGCACAGTCTTTATGTAATTTTTGTATATCTCATTTTGGGAGAATAAAACCTTGAATACAATTTCCTTCGCGTCATCACGTGAGATATTGCCATTATACTTAGCAGACAAGTATTCATACAATTCACCCTTGGAAACATAATGATCAAACTCTGATAAACTCACCGTTTTTGATTTTTTTCGTTTTTGGTGAGTTTTTAAAATAGACTTAATTGGCTTAATACCAAAT
>JABMQB010000881.1 GCA_013203525.1 Mariniphaga sp. | reverse complement strand
GTGCTTTATACTGAAGTCAGAAAAATAAAAAGAAAAAATTCCGATGATTTAAGGAAAAAGATTGTTAGGGAAAAACCAACAGGCGTCAAACAACAAATAGCAGTTAAAGAAAAAAGAAATGAAGAGCTTTCGATTGAAGAAAGGGAATTATTGCGGTTTTTGTTAAAATATTGTAGGTTTCCTTTATTTGAAATTGAAGATATATCAAATGAAACGAGGGTAATTACCGGTGGGGAATATATTATAAATGAAGTTGAGAATGATGATTTGGCTATTGAAAATTCTTTATTTGCGGTGTATTTGAATGAAGTAAAAGAAAAAATGGATGACCCTGAATTTGACCTATATAAATATTTCATCAATCACCCTGATGGGAAAATAAACCAGCTTACAAGCGACCTGTTGTCTGAAAAACATATTGAAAGCAAACGTTGGAAAAGGGCAGGAGCTTATGCCGAAAAAGAAGAAGAAATATTGGATATGCTGATTCCGAAAGTAGTTAATGAGTTTAAACTCAGAAAAGTGAGGGATATGATTTCAGAATTATATAATAAAATTGATATTTCTGAAAAAGCCAAAGAATATGATAAAACGCTGGAATTTATGTCAACCATAATGAATTTGAAGAAAGTTGAAAAGGAACTATCTGATAAATTGGGAAACAGGACAATCAACTAAAAACAGGAATGAACCGGGGAAAAATTTCAAATATTTTAAGGTCACTAAGAATCCTGTATTTTATCGACTGGCTTCATTTCAGATATGAAAAGCTGAGGTTTCAAAAGGAAAATAATTTATTCAGACATCAGTCCCCTGAAGTTAAATTACCTCCCGATTATCTTCTTTATGAATCATATCAACTTAATTATAAGAAGTATTATACTGATGGAGTAGAATCTGCACAATGGTTGGTTGATAATCTGAAAAGGCATTCAACATTACGAAATTTAAAGATTCTTGATTGGGGTTGCGGACCGGGAAGGTTAATCAGGCATTTGCCTCAAATAACTGAAAATTGTCAATTTTATGGAAGTGATTATAATCTAAGGTCAATTGGCTGGTGTAAAGAAAATCTGCCTGGGATAAATTTTAATTTGAATTCGCTGGAAGCTCAGTTGCCATATAAAGATGATTTTTTAGATGTTATTTACGGATATTCCGTTTTTACTCATCTTTCGGAAGAAAAACATTTGGAATGGTATGCTGAATTACATCGGGTATTAAAACCTGGCGGAATACTTTTTATTACGGCTCAGGGAAAAAATTACAGGGTAAAATTAACTGAAAAAGAAAGGCAGGTTTTTGACAATGGCGATTTGGTTGTTCGGGGAAAAGTAAAAGAAGGGCACCGTACATACTCTGCTTTTCATCCTGTAGACTTTATGCATTTGCTTTTCGAGAAAGCAGAAGTTTTGGAACATATAGAACCTGAAGCTATTGCAGGCAGAGGGATTCCACAAGATATTTGGATTGTAAAAAAAGTGTAATTATGCGTACATTATTAATTGATAGCCGTGAAGAAATTAATAAAATAATCAGATCGTGTAAAACGTGCTATCTGGCAATGAGTGAAAATAATTTACCCTATGTATTACCGATGAATTTTGTTTTGGATGGCGAATTTGTAATTCTTCATTCTGCTCAAACAGGTAGGATGTGGGAAACTATAAAATCAAATCCAAGGGTTTGTATTAATTGGACATTGGGAGAAGAATTAGCTTATCAGGATGAACAGGTTGGATGTAGTTATCGGGTTAAATCTAAATCGGTAATTATAGAAGGAGAGGTTGAAATTATTGAAGATTTTAACGAAAAAGTACGTTGTATGGAATTAATTATGACTCAATACAGCGATCGTGAATTCAAGTTTAATGCCCCGGCGATCAGGAATGTAGGTGTTATAAAAGTCAAAATTAAAAGAATTACCGGTAAAGAATTTGGAGCCAAAGCGGTTACTCCATGAAATTCATAAGTGGCGGTTTGATTTAATTATTATCATTTAATGTGCTCCAGTAACCATACCATGAAGTTCCTCTTGCGGGCCTTTCCATAAGAACTACATCCTGATAGTGTATTGTATCGGCATTTTTACCATAAGGCAAAACTGATGTATTTTCGGCATTATTACTCATAAAAATTGAATTCCCAATGCAGTACCAACCTTTCCATGGTCCGTCAATAATATCACCAACATTGCTTACTGCGGCAATATTAAGGTTAAACTCTTTACAAACTGGCATAAATGCATTTCGCCAAAGACCACCATAGGGATTTTTATTATTGTCGTGATCGGCTTCAACAGCCCAACTGCTGGGTAATAAAATAAGGTCGGCACCTAAATACCCAAGTGAACGGGTGAGCATATAATCCTTTGCTGTGGCATCGGCACAAATTAATAATCCAATGGTGCCAAATTCGGTTTCACAAACATTTATTCGGTCACCTTGATCGTAAACATCGTGTGCAATATCAAGTTCATTAATTTTCCGGTGTTTTAAAACCAACTCTCCTTTTCGATTTATCAAAACAGCCGAATTAAAAGTTCTATCCCCATCTTTTTCAACAATTCCTGCACATACATAAACCTGATTATCTTTTGCTGCTTTTGCCAGAATTTGAAAAGTTGATCCACTTGGGATTGGTTTTGCCTGGATTTTTGCTGAAGAATGAGTCCAGCCCAGATCCATGGCTTCGGGCAATAAAACAAGGTCAACCCCATTTTTTGCCGCCTCAACAATTCTTTCCACTGCGCGGTTTAAATTAGCCTCTTTATTTCCTCCTTCAACCAACATTTGAGCCATGGCAAGTTTTAGGGTGCTTTTTTCCTGAGCATAATTTTTCTTCACTGAAATAGATATTAGAATTATCAGAATTAAAGGAATATATTTCATAGGCGAATATAATTATTTCGTTTATAAGCAACTAATAACTTTAAACTTACAAAATAATTTCATTTTCAGAATATGAATGAGGAAGGAAAAGAAATATTTAACTATTTAGGAAAAACAGATTCTAAAAAACGAATTTAGATTTCCTTTGATATTTTAATCTTTTTCACA
The DNA here is from genome assembly GCA_013203525.1 of Mariniphaga sp. Taxonomy (GTDB): domain Bacteria; phylum Bacteroidota; class Bacteroidia; order Bacteroidales; family Prolixibacteraceae; genus JABMQB01. The sequence goes on along the minus strand of JABMQB010000881.1, from coordinate 10,670 downwards.
GGAATTTCACCATAAACCACTTCCAATTCAGCTTCCCCCTTTTTGTATTCAACCTCTCCAAATCCATGTTCAGTAGATAAGAAACTGGTGAAATCACCAACCTGTGAATCGACATATAAAATCTGTTCAACAGCGTCGTACCTCACTCCAGTTAATCCTTGTATCAATCCATAACTTGCCAGGGCACGTGCATACCAATGCCCGCATTCATATTCATTAAACGGATTTCGAATTTTGCCATCGTATCGCTTCCTTACTTCCCTTACAATCTCTAATCCTTTTTCAACTTCGCCAACCGACATTAAATGCGAAGCCACCTGATATTCAATACCAGTCCACACTTCGTCACTATACACAAAAGGTAATGTAAGTGCACCTCCTTTGGGCCAGGTACAAAGCAATAATCCGCCATCTTTACCTAATCCAAATGATGGACGTTGGGGATTCACATGATCTGATAAATCGGTTCTTAAATTGTATTTATGAATTGAATTTAAATGGCTTTTAACTTTTATTGGATCCAGGAACTCCTTCATGCCACTCATTTCTGCCATCCATGCCCCCAGAACTCCATCAGAAAGGCATCCGGTTCCATACTGGTATTTTGGACCTTCTTTTTTTAATAGTTCTTTTGCTTCATCAGAATAATTCATGTTTATCCCGCCTTCAGGTAAATTGGTTGGATCCTGAGCTTCTAGCCCTTCCCATTGAATTTTCTGAATAAAATATTCGCCATCATAAAGCTCTGATTCCATATAAGTTTTTCCTTTTGAAAAAAGATTTTTATAGGACGTTACATCATCGCCAACGGCTTCTCCCATTTCTATTATCGAAGATAATGCACCTAAATAAAAGCTGGTACACATCCCATCGGGACCCCAGAATTCAATATCATAAGTATTATGATGAGGTTCTTCCAAAACTCCTTTTCCTTTTGGATCCCATGTTGCTATACAGTAATCCAGGCTTTGCTTTACACTTGGATACAATGATTGCATCCATTTGGTATCGCCTGATATTCGCCAATCTCTATAAATTTTCATAATACCACCCAGTTGTCCATCGGCAGCAGCATGGAAATTATGAGTTTCTACAGGCATTATGGGTAAACTGGTCCTGAAATTTTGATGCCCCGGTTCGTTCTGGCTCACAAAAAATTCGGTTTCTCTTAATGATCTTTCAAGTCCGGGGAAAAGATGGCAGATTGCCTGTGCATAATTCCATACGTGAGTACATGATCCATGACAACAGCCGCGATTATCTTTACATCCTTCCCATGCCCATAATTTACCATCTTTTTGACGTAGAACTGTTGGTGATTTTAATATTGTGAGATTGGCTGCAACCGCTTCTATAACTTCCGAAGGTAAACTACTATTATAAAATGAATTTGAAAACAGGCTTGTTTTAGCTTTAAGGTCATTATAATTTATTTCCCAATACTTTAAGATTTCATCTATATTTTTAAACCTTCCAGAGTACCAGGGTTCGTAATAAATATCACTCAAATCGTCACAACAATCACTACCCGGTTCACATTGGGCAAGGTCAGCTTCTAATTGTTCCTGTGAAACAGGGCCAAGTCCCTGCCTTAAAATTGAATGTGGCGAATACCATGTAAACATGACCCGAATTGTTTTTTCCTGGCCAGGTTCTAATTTAAAGGGGACAAATATTGATGCCCCCGGAGAATTATGGGTAGTTGTATCTGCTGCATAAGTAAATTTAGAAATGTCTTTCCATAATTTTGTCCCGGAATCATGCCAGCCACCTCTGAACCAACATAAATCAACAACCGTTTCAGCATCATCGCAAAATACTGCAAAGTCACCTTTATAGTGTGGCTTATTCGGGAAACATTCCTGTTGAAGTATAAACCCGTTTTTCATTCCTGAATTAGAATGACCCGTTTCATAATTTCCTCCCCATTCGCTAGGAATTTCAATTTTCATAAGGTTTTCAGCGTGATAAGAAAAACAGGCATCCTGAACTTTGCCGCTTGTATTTTTAAAGGTATATTCAAGTGAACCAACCGGTAGACTTGAATTATCTTCATCGGTCGGAATAAATGGGCTCCATCCATTTATTGAAACATCCATTGGTATATCACTGTCTTTTAGATTTATTTTCCCAAATGGGAAACGGGTATCAAAAGTTGTTTTTTCAAATCGTGGGAACCCAAACGTGTTATTTCCTGCACCATTTCCAGTTTCCGGATTTCCAAATGTTTTCCATGCTGGTACAGGACCCTCCAGTACTTTTGCTCCGTTTTCAATTCCTTTTACTGATATTGCAGCCATTAGAAAAGGCTCATTAAATATATCGGGTTGATTACGAACCGATACATGTGAAATTGCACCTGTTCCTTCAAGGCATATCATACCGGCACCAATACCTCCGATTGGAAATGCAAGTCGGTTCAGATTTTCACCTTCATAAGCAGAATTAAATATTCTTTCACCCGATTGTTCACTTTTATTATTCTGACAAGAAAAAAGAAAAATCAAGATGCTAAGAATTAGGAGGACTTTTGGATTCATGATTATTTGTTTAAAAGATTGTTATAATTTATAATTCCTCAATTTCACTTCGGCTAATTCAGGAAGATTGTTTACAGGCTTATTCAGATAAAAATAAGCAGTTGATGACCAATCGTCGGAGCGGTAAAAATTTGTCCAGCCTGAAATCAGGTTTGCAGTTTTTAAATTTACTGCCGGGACTGAATCCATCAAACCAATAAAAGTTTGCCCTTCCTGAACAGAAATCGGAATTAACCGTGCTCCATTATCAAGCATATCAATAACAACATCTTTCATATTACCTCCAATAGCTTGAATTTCTACCTGGATATTGGTTTTGAAGAAGATTGGATCGGGGATATGGTATCGGTAAAAAGTCCAACGATCATTTTCAGTATCGGCAACCGGGCAGCCGGTATAACGATTGATGTATTTTCCTTGGCCCCATGCGGTTCCTATATAATCTTCAGTTCCGGTTCCAACCAGGGTTGCAAAATCAGAATCGCCATCAAGGTACATTTTTACTTCGCCTTCGCCCCACCATGACTTCCGGTAAATTGGATTTGCTATTACCCCAAAGTTAACTCCCAGAAAACGGCCTTTGCCATTAATTTTTGGGAGTATTGTATAATCGACTCCGGGAGTAGTTGCAGTATCGCGGTTCCAGAAACAATGGAAATATAAGTTATTATCGTTCCACTCATTAATTTCCACAAAATTGATATCATAAAAAAGCATATCCAGATCGGTGCTACCTTCATTGGTAACTACTACTTTCGCCCCGGTTTTGAATGGCATTGGAATAAAACAATTAAATGAACGTCCTTCAGGATTGGCAAACAGTTCATTCTGAAGTGCAATCAGTTGCCCTAATCCATTCCCAAAAAAATCACCAAAAGGAGCTGATACTGCTGGTTTTTCATTTTCATCCCAAAACATCTCAATCTTTAGTGAACGTAACATTTGCGGAGACCGATCCTGGATAGTAAACCACATCCGGGTAATAATTCCCTGACCCTTTACATCGAGTAATACTTTTGATTCGCCTGCTTTCAGAAAATCATAGGGATGCCCTTTTGCACCCTTGTTTTCCTGCCCTCCGGCTCCTTTTGCAGAAGTAGGATTTTCAAAGCTGTTCCACCGTGGTTCAATATCCTGGTATTGAAAAAGAGGTGAATTTAATATTTCATCAGATGATTTTGGATTATTATTCACACACGATAAAAGCAGAAAAGCCATACCAAATGTGAAAAACATAATAGATTTATTACGTTTCATGGTTTAAGTTTTATGCAATTTTAAAATAATTTATTTTTATCCATACCATTTACGGGTGCGGCCCTTAAGGTTATTCAAAACATCAATAGTAATATTCACATCGTTAACAACCTGGAAGTCGAACATCCCAACACAAATAAAATCTGCACCATTTTCAAATGCCCAGTTAAAGCCGTCTTTTGGTTCAATAGATCCTGCTGCTAAAACTTTGAAACCCATTACTGGTACTTTTGCCCGTTGAACAAATTCAGTAGTTCGGTCAGGAAACAGGCAAAAGATATTGTCGTGGAATTTATTATGGTCCAGATATTTTTTGCCATCCACTTCAAAAGGCACCCGGTTTTCCTTCGGGTGTGCCGACCAGTATTGGTCATGGTGCATGGTTTTCATATAGTAGTCAGGGATAATTCCCTGTTCTTCACATGCTATCAATGCATCAACAGTATGGGAAGCGAGGCTGGCAACATATCCCTGGCTCCTAATTTTATCCATCATCTTTTCAATAACATCAATCCTGTTATCACGTACAAGCCAATCGCACCAATTCCCCTGAACCTGAATAATGTCGGCACCCAGGTCGATAGCTTTATTGATGTTTACAAAATAATCGTTGTTATCCATGTCGGGAGCTACCTGTGAAATGACCTTAATTTTACTGCCGGTTACTTTTTTATATTTCTGCATCAGTTCGTTGGTAGGGAATCCGATGTTTATTGAATTTACACCAGCTTTTTCGGCAAGCATTAAAGTCTCAAATATTTTCTTTTCTGTATTATATGCACGGAATAGTGATGGTACATAATGAAGGTCGCGCGAATGAGCCCATCCACCAATCAGGTTTCCACCCAAGACAAGGCGGCTTAATTCATGTTCTCCGATTTTCCCTTTTGGAAGTTCTCCTTTTAATTCATCAATACCTGCTCCTCCAACTTGTATTGTTGCACCCGACAAAGTATCATACCCGTATTTATTATATTCGCTTAAAGCTCCAAAACCCAATACTCCTAATGCCGGAATTGCTGCCAAGTTTTTAATTACTTCACGCCTTGAACCTGACATTTCTGATTTATCATCTTCAATTTTTGTTTTATTTTTTTTTGAAATGAAATTTTTAAGGGCATAAATTCCAAATCCTTTTTCTTTGAGTATAAGAAGAATTAAAAGTGCAGAGGCTTCAATAAATAATCGGTTAACAATGTAAAGGTTTCCCTCAGTTGTTCCTGCAACTGTTCCTCCAAATGGTGGATATGCAAAATAATAAAGCACCAGAAGTAAAATTCCGCCACTAATTGCATATCTGATTGCAACCCCAATAAATAATGCCAGGCCTATTAAAATTAAGGCATACATATTTAATGGGTCAATAACTTTCATTAAACCTGTTGAAGCTGAGAGCCAATGGTAAAAACCTGAAAACGGGCCCATTGCATTTGCCAGAAACCCTGCTGCTGTCCAGTTTTCTGCAAGTAATTTTGAAATACCTTCATAAAGGAAATGCCATCCGATTGTTATTCTCAAGAGGGTAATTAAACATTTTTTCCAGTTAATGTTAGCGATTGAAGCCATAGGATATTTAGTTAGAATATTAGTTTAATTTTCAACAATTGGAATAAAAGTAATTCTGATTATTTTATCAATTGGATGAATTTAATTATTTTGCTTGTAAGTTTATAATAAACAGCGTAATTAATTTGATTAAATATAATTAAACAGTTTTTTGGGCTTGGTTAAAAAATTACTTTTGAGAAATAATATGGCAAAATGGAAATAGAAAAATTCATTTATTTGTGTGTATTAGCGGTATTGTTTATTGTTTTTCTGATTTTCAGTTTTAACAGGAAACTTAAAATTAAGGAACAAATTAAATATATGTTTCCGGCGCTAATATTATCCGGCGCTTTGTTTATTATGTTTGAAATTCGTTTTATTGAATTTAATATCTGGCAATTTAATTCGCAGTTTTTAATTGGCCGTTTTTATTTAACCTTGCCAATAGAAGAATGGTTATATTATATCATTTTACCTTTGGTTGGCTTTCTAATATACAGGCTTGTAGGAAATATACAAAAGCTAAATTCGAATGCTAATTATTTTGTAGCAATGAGCCTTATTTTAGTGGGAATTTTTGCTGTAATATCATATATAAATCGTCAATTGATTTATACGTTTGTGATATTTATGTTCCTAACTGTATATTTTGGATATGTTATTTTCAGGGGCAGGTTTAAAAAACATTATTTGACTTTTTATATTTCATTTCTGTTTTCATTAATCCCATTTTTTATTTTGAATTCAATTTTAAATGGGTTACCTGTAGTTACTTATAATACTGAATATATTATTGGTTTTTTTCTTTTCAAAGTGCCAATAGAAAATATTGCAGCTTTTTTTCTGCTTTATCTGATGAATATTTCAATTTATAATTATTTGTTGGATAAGAAATTTTATTAACTCTTCGTTTAATTGAAAATTATTTGATGCGGTTGTTATACAATATTGGGATTTATTTATATGGTTTGTTGGTTTATTTAACTTTCCCGTTTAATAGGAAAGCACACTTATTTGTTAGGGGCAGGAAGAATTGGAAAAAGAATCTGACACAAAAAATTATTTCAGGCAGTAAGTATATTTGGTTCCATTGTGCTTCGTTAGGTGAGTTTGAACAGGGGCGTCCGCTTATTGAAAAAGTTAAGGAAAGTTATCCCGATTATAAAATCTTGCTGACATTTTTTTCGCCCTCAGGTTTCGAAATAAGAAAAAATTATGATGGTGCTGATATTATAAGTTACTTACCAATTGATACTCCAAGAAATGTTAAATCCTTTTTTGATATTGTAAAGCCAGAAAAAATATTCTTCGTAAAATATGAATATTGGTATAACTATATTTCTGAAGCCAAGCACAGAAAAATACCACTTTATGTTGTTTCGGCCATTTTCCGTCCTGGCCAGTTATTTTTTAAATCAAACCTAATTGGTAACTGGTATCGGAAAACGTTGCAAAGCATCGAACATTTTTTTGTTCAGAATGAGGAATCAGATAAACTATTATCTAAAATTGGCTTAAAGAATGTAACCATTTCAGGCGATACCCGATTCGATAGAGTTGCCTCCATTGCTTCTTCAGCAAAAACAATTTCATTTATCGAAAGGTTTAAAGATGCAAAACCACTGGTTGTTATAGGTAGTTCCTGGGCCCCCGATGAAGAATTGCTTATCAGGTTTATTAACCAGTCGGAGGGAGTAAAATTTGTAATCGCACCACATGAAGTTTTGGATTCAAACGTTGCAAGGATAAAAAACTCCTTAAAAAAGCAAGTTGAACAATATTCAAAAATTCAGAAATTAGATCCCAAAATATATGATGTTGTTATTATTGATTCCATCGGAATGCTTTCTTCTATATATCAATATGGAGAAATTGCATATATCGGTGGAGGATTTGGTGTTGGCATTCATAATATTCTTGAGGCCGCAACATTTGGATTACCCATAATTTTTGGTCCGAATTATCGTAAGTTTAAAGAGGCAAATGACCTGGTTGAATTAAAAGGTGCATTTCCGGTTTTAAATTATGAAGAATTGGAACAAATTTTGAGTAACCTGTTGGCAAATTCTGAAAAGCTACGTAGACTGTCTGATGTAACAAAAAATTATGTTGACCAAAACCAGGGAGCTACCCAGATTATCATAAATAAAGTATTCATTTTTTAAGTTTTTCATTAGTTATTAACCCTAAATTAAAGAAAAAATTCAGTACTTAAGTTTTATTGAATTTTCTGTCCCAATCTTCAAAAAGTTTAGTTGGGAATTGACAATTTCTGCTAACTTTTCAGGGTTTTTAGATATGTAAATTTCAGTAAATCAGTCAGCTAACACTTTGAAGTTGATAACTTTTAATTTCTTTTCTAAGAAAAGTCTTCTGTTATTTTGTTTTGTGTTTTATATTGCAATGGACGTTTCTTGAAATGTAAAAAGGTGTGAAATTCAGAAAATCAATCATATAAAAGTTTTATCAATTGTAATTAATTCGTATGGCATCAAACGAAGTGACGGTTAAGGTCCAGGTGGGCAAAAAAATCTATTCTCTTGAGGAAGCATTTAAGGCATCGGTAGCTTATTTTAAAGGCGATGAGCTTGCAGCTCGCGTTTGGGTAAATAAATATGCTTTAAAAGACTCGTTTGGGAATATTTTTGAGTTGACTCCTGATGATATGCACAGGAGGCTTGCGAAGGAATTGTCAAGAATTGAGGAACGTTACCCTAACCCATTAACTGAAGAAGAGATTTACAAAGTTCTGAATGAATTTAAATATATAGTTCCACAGGGTGGACCTATGACTGGAATTGGAAACGATTATCAGGTTGCATCCCTTTCGAACTGTTTTGTGATTGGTAACGAAGGCAATTCCGATTCCTATGGCGGGATTATGAAGATAGATCAGGAGCAGGTCCAGTTAATGAAACGGCGTGGTGGAGTTGGGCACGATTTATCGCACATCAGGCCTAAGGGTTCACCAGTAAAAAATTCTGCCTTAACATCAACAGGGATCGTTCCGTTTATGGAGCGTTATTCAAATTCAACACGTGAAGTTGCTCAAGATGGAAGAAGAGGAGCATTGATGCTTTCAGTATCGGTTAAACACCCCGATTCAGAGCAGTTTATCGATGCGAAAATGGAACAAGGGAAAGTTACCGGAGCGAATGTTTCAGTAAAAATGCACGATGATTTTATGCGTTCGGTTGAAGAAAATAAACCCTACACCCAGGGATATCCAGTCAATTCAGATAAGTACATTTACCAAAAAGATATTGATGCAGTGAGCCTATGGAAAAAAATCGTCCATAATGCATGGAAATCAGCTGAACCCGGCATATTATTCTGGGATACAATTATAAAAGAATCAATTCCCGATTGTTATGCAGACAAAGGTTATCAAACAGTTTCTACTAATCCTTGCGGTGAAATACCTTTATGCCCTTACGATAGTTGCAGGCTATTGGCAATAAATCTGTATTCTTATGTTGAAAAGCCATTTACAAAAGATGCAAAATTCAATTTTGGGCTTTTCAGGGAACATATTCATTATGCGCAGCGGATTATGGATGATATTATTGATTTGGAATTAGAGAAAATCGATTCTATAATTAATAAAATTGATGACGATCCGGAAGAAGAAGATATTAAATTTACTGAACTGAATCTTTGGCATAGTATCCGTACCAAAGCTCAGGAAGGAAGACGTACAGGCATTGGAATTACTGCTGAAGGAGATATGCTTGCTGCAATTGGATTACGTTATGGTACCGAAAATGCAACCGATTTTTCTGAAGAAATCCATAAAACAGTAACCCTTGAAACATACAGGTCGTCAGTGCACCTGGCAAAGGATAGGGGGCAGTTTAAAATTTATGATTCCGAGCGTGAAAAAAATAATCCGTTAATAAACCGAATTAAAGATGCAGACCCCGAACTATACAGCCAGATGGTTCAATACGGGCGGAGGAATATTGCCTTACTCACAATTGCTCCAACCGGAACAACCAGTTTAATGACTCAAACAACCTCTGGAATTGAACCTGTTTTTATGCCGGTTTATAAACGCCGGAGGAAAGTAAATCCCAACGATAGGGAGGTTAAGGTTGATTTTATTGATGAACTTGGCGACAGCTGGGAAGAATATGTTGTATTCCATCATAAGTTTAAAACCTGGATGGATGTGAATGGTTACGATATAAACAGAAACTATTCGGAAGAAGAGATTGAAAAGCTTGTGAAGAATTCGCCATATTACAAAGCCACTTCGAATGATGTTGATTGGATGGCAAAAGTAAAAATGCAGGGGCGTATTCAAAAATGGGTCGACCATTCAATCAGTGTAACTATTAATTTACCCGAAGATGCTACCGAAGAATTGGTTGGGAAGTTATATTTTGAAGCATGGAAAAGCGGATGTAAAGGAGTAACAGTTTATCGCGATGGTTCACGTTCAGGTGTACTGATTTCTAACAGGAAGGATGATAAAAGGGTAAAACCTTTCCCAACAAGACGCCCCGAAGAGCTGGAAGCCGATGTTGTGCGTTTTCAAAACAACAAAGAAAAGTGGGTTGCTTTTATTGGGATGGTTGGTGATAAACCCTATGAAATTTTTACTGGTTTATCAGACGATGAGGACGGAATCTTACTTCCGCGTTCGGTTACAAAATGAACAATATTAAAAAGCAGGGAAGATGAAGATATTTCCCGCTACGATTTTCAATATGTAAATAAAAGAGGTTATAAAACCACTATCGAAGGATTGTCCTATAAATTCAATCCTGTATTCTGGAATTATGCAAAACTAATTTCCGGGGTATTACGGCATGGTATGCCAATACACAAAGTTGTGGAGTTGGTAACAAGCCTCCAACTTGATAATGATACAATCAATTCGTGGAAAGCGGGTGTGGCGCGCGCTTTGAAAAAATATGTGCCCAATGGCACCATTGCCGAAGATTCTCAGTGTGGTGAATGTGGCTCTGAAAATATTATTTATCAGGAAGGCTGCTTAACATGTAAAGACTGTGGCTCGTCGAAGTGTGGTTAAAAATAGTTTTATAATATCTTTTAAAACCCGGTTTTTTGGAGCCGGGTTTTTTTATGAAATAAACATTAGAACTAAACACAATAACTATTATAGGACAGGTTGGGCCAGATGATTTTAGAAGAACTTTTATAAAGCTTTTTTATACTACCTATCAGATAATAGTATTAATGCTTAAAAATGCAAGATTGAATATAAAAAACACCCTGAGGTAGACAATCCGGTATAATTGAGCACCTCATGCCGGTTTAAAATGAGCACCCGATTCCGGGTCAAAGTGAACACTGTTT
>JABMQB010000880.1 GCA_013203525.1 Mariniphaga sp. | reverse complement strand
ATTTCATCTTCATCTATTAAAACATCCATTGCGCTTCTGAACTGTGGACCACCGGCAGTGGCAACCACATCAATCGGATTTTCAATAGCAGCATGAGCGAACATGGTTTTTTTCAATGTGCTAAGAGCTTTGTCAGAAAGTCTATGTATTTCCAATCCGGCACTAACTAATTCGTCAGTAGCAATAACAGCGGGTCCACCGGTATTGGTAATAATACCTACTTTATTTCCTTTCGGAATAGGTTGTGTAGCAAAAGCCATTGCAGATTGACACATCTCTTCCTCATTATGAAATGAAAGTACTCCTATCTTTTCAAAAATGAGTTCCGTAGCAATATCAATGCCGGCAAGTGAGCCGGTGTGCGAAGCTGCAGCTTTTGCTCCTTCCTCAGTTCTTCCGGCTTTCATGGCAAGTATCGGTTTCTTTTTTGCAACTACTTTTGCTACTTCCATAAATTCCTTAGGGTTTGCAAAGCCTTCCGTATATAAAATTATTGCTTTTGAACCTTCATCTTCTCCCCAATAGCTAACTACTTCCGAAATTGATACATCACAAGCATTTCCATTGGAAGCATACATTCGCATTCCTATATCCAAATCAAAAAGACTTTGCATGATAAATGCACCGACACCTCCACTTAACGCTACAATTGAGATATTGCCAGGCTTTGGAAAAGTAAATGTAAAATCACAATATGCTTTATAATCCGGATCGGTATTAATAATCCCTTGACAATTTGGTCCAAAAATTCTAACACCATACTCCTTAGCTTTAGCAAGGAATGCTTTTTGAAGAGCAGCTCCTTCTTCTCCCATTTCACTAAAACCTGCAGAATTTATTATGACTGATTTAATTCCCTTTTTACCACAATCCTCTGTTATTTGAGGTACAAATTTACTTGGAATAATCACATGTGCCAGGTCAATATCTCCAGGAACATCAAAAATTGAAGGATATGCTTTAAGACCTCTTACTTCAGGGGCTTTGGGGTTAATAGGATAAATAGCGCCTTTGTAACCATAATGGAGTAAATTTTTTATAATAACATTCCCAATAGAAAGATCCTTAGTAGATGCCCCTATGATGGCAATAGATTTTGGTTTAAAAAGTGTGTCCAATTTATGAACTGTCCCTTTAACTTCATCCGTTTCATTTTTCATTTCTGCTTCCATTAAAACTAATTTTATATTACTGCTACCAATGTCAATTCCGAGGGGGTATATATTTTATTTCCCATATTAATAATATGTTCTAATTCATCTTCAGAATTTCCAGTGTAATTTCAAGTTCCAAAATTAAAGAAATTTATAGTTCCTTTTGTAATTTTTTTTTAGTAATTTATCAACATAATAATATTTGCCTATTGCGAAGGTATTTTAAGAGCCCCATCGGCACTGTACAAATTTTGTGAAGAAAGTTTATTTAAAATCAAAGAACATATAAAAGAAAAATAATGCTAAAACCAATTAGGAAAATAATACCTGCCCAACTAAGCAATATTAGCCATTTTTTTGGTTTATATTCATCAGGAAAGAGCTTGGATGTTACTACTTTATAATTAATAATTGCAAATACCGGGGCGGTAAGGAATGATATGATTGTAGCAAATTTCAATAAGGCTACCATGTCTTTAGTAAAAAGGCCAATGATAATCACAGCTGCAATTGAGAGAAAGATCGCCCAGAAGATGTATAATTTCCTGCTCTTCTTTTTTAATGATGGAAACAATTGAACTAATGATCCTTCCAGTGAACGTGGGTAACCATCGATTACAGTTAAAGCAGTACTGAACATTGTAATCAAAACTACTACGGCTATAATGGTTGTACTCCAGCTACCTATTGATCCTGAATAAAGAGCAACTAATTGTTCGGAGAAAACAACCCCGTTATCGGAGAACTGTTTCCCGGTTCCGTACATAACAAGGGCTCCAAGTCCCAGAAAAAATAATGCCAGCACAGCAGAACCAATATAACCAAGGTGAAAATCAATTTCATATTCTTTAAAAGAAGGGCTGTACCCTGTTTGTTTTTTTCTTGCCAGTGCCCAGAGCGAAGGCCAAATGGAAGCATCAATAGGGGTGGGCATCCATCCCATTAACATTATTATAAATGTAAGTCCGGCAGTATCCCATAAATAGGGTGGTAAAAATCCAGGTTCAATCTGATGCCCTCGATTCAATGCAAAGAAGAATGTTGCCACGGTAAGGATTGCCAGAACCATGATCATTACTTTCATTACTTTATCGAGCAATGCATAACGACCAATAACCAGCATCAGGAGGATTATAATTAATAAACCTGTGCTGGTATAGAAAGAGCTATGGTTAATATGAAATAAAAAGGCTGTTAAATCAGAAGTAACTTTAATTACGGCAGCAAAATTCACAATACCAGTGCAAAAAGATAGTACAAAAAACGTAATGATGGCCCATTTCCCAAGTTTCCTGTATCCTTCAAGAACACTTTTACCTGTAGCTGCTGTATATCTGTAACTATACTCGAAAAAAGGATATTTGAAAAGGTTAATGAGGATAATTACCCAGATGAGTGTATAACAATAATTAGCACCGGCACGAGTGGAAAGAACAAGGTGAGAAGCTCCAATTGCAGCTCCGGCATATAAAATACCGGGACCAATCGTTTTTAATATGCCCTTCAAATT
>JABMQB010000879.1 GCA_013203525.1 Mariniphaga sp. | reverse complement strand
GTATTGAACATGGGGTACTTCAAATAGAGTATTTACAAATTCAATCCCGTTTAATCCAAAATCTTCACGAGCAACTTTTGGGAAATCAAGGGTCTTCCATTTACCATCTCTTATTTCTTGCACTAATGCCCACTGGGCAAGCGAAATGTCATCTTTCCTGATTTTTTGCAAAGGATTCATTACTGCTGATTTAATCGTTGAGGGAGCAAGCAAACCTGCTGCTCCCAATGCTATGGATTTTTCCAAAAAACCTCTTCTGTTAATTTTTTCCATTTTATAAAATTTTATTAATAAAATAAATGATAAGTACTACATCTCCCAACCTTTGCGGTATTCCCTAAAGAAATACTTATTGGCATCTTCATTATTCGTAATTTTCATATTTTTTGAATCGTAAACTATTTTCTTTCCGGCTCTTAAAGCTACGGCACCCAATAATATAGTTTCAGTAACCGGCCGGGCCAGGAGGAAACTTCCGGCTGATTCCTTATCTTCTAAAAAAGGATCAATCCACATATCATCATTGCGTTCAGTTTTTTCTTCGCCAGGTTCTTCCAATCCTGCAAAAGATAATTTTTCTTTCATTCCACTTTCTGGAATTAATTTTGGATTACCAGAATGGAAACTTGCCAATATTTTTCCTTTATCACCCACAAACATCATCCCTTCGCGTGGTAATTCTTTATCTTCTGCATCCAGTTCATCAGGAGTTATGGGTTTAATTCCGCCATCGTACCAGAATAGTTTAAATGCCGGAAGTTCTTTTTGTTTAGGGAAATTATATTTTACAATACAGGAATATGGGAATGCAACGTTACTTCGTTCACCCATACTTACGTGGTTTTCAATCTTACATGTTGTTGTACCATAAGCTTGTGCGCTTAATGGCGCTGTGTTAATCCCAAATTCAAGGAATAAAGGCCAAAGGCTATAATGCCCCATGTCGGCAATACTTCCACCACCGAAATCGTACCAACCACGGAAAACAGCGTTTGTATAATTTGGGTGGTAAGGACGGTCGGGAACAGGTCCTAACCAAAGATCCCAATCAAAATCTTTTGGGATATCAACCTTTTCAATTGGGTTTGCCGGCCATTGTGGCCAAACAGGCCGGTTCGACCAATTGTGAATTTCCTGAAGGTTTCCAATAACTCCTTTTTTAATCCAATCTAAAGCAACACCATATCCGCTCCGTTTACTATAAGCCAATAAATGAGTACGTACACCGGTTTTTTTGGCAGTATCAATAGTAAGTAACGCTTCATGTAAACGATTTGCGATTGGTTTATGAATTACAACATGTTTGCCTTTTTTCATAGCATCTATCGAAACAGCAGCATGTAAATGGTCGGGTGTCATTACCTTAACTGTATCTATATCTGTTTCTTTTTCAAGCTGTTCTCTGTAATCGTTATAAGAAGTACATTTATAACTTTTCCCGGTTTGTTTTGTGTAATACTTTTCAACCAGTTCTTGTCCTACATCTCGTCCTCCCGGAATTCCATTTATTCCTTCGCCCCAAGATGGATCATCAATAACCCTGCGAATTGAATTCCTGATTCCGTTTAACGACCAATCGACATAGTTGGTACTAAACTTATTCGGGTCACAAACAGAAGTAATCTGAATTTTTGGATTAGTAATTAAGGATGCCATTTCGCGCAATCCCTGTGTTCCACATCCAATATAAGCAATATTCAATTTATCATTTGGAGCAACAAAATTAAGCCCTCCAAGTACATGCCTCGGCACAATTGTGAAAGCTGCCGCTGCTGCTGCAGTTCCAACAAATTCTCTACGGTTCAGTTTCGATTTTGGTTTCATTGTTTTATTTTTTGATTTAAAGTTACTACGAATTTTCTTTAGGCTGTTTAAATATTGATTGCATATTTGATTCAGAATTTTTTATACCAGGGCTTGTAACAAAACGTTGAGTTGGGTATGCAAAGTTTATGTCATTGTGTTTGCCAAATTCTTCTAAAACCTGTTCCTATATATTGTGTTCCTTAGTTCTTTGGTTTTGGGGATCGCACAGAAATCGCATGGTAAATAATATGCCATATTCAATGACATTGGAATATACTGTTGGTGTGAGATGTTTATAGAAAATCATAAAATTTTTCCGTTTGGGATATGGATAATTTTTCCCGTACTTTGATCGGCTTTTACCCATTTGCCAATTTCAAGAATTGTAAATTGAAACAGCCTGATATCAATAACATCACCCGCATGTTTGCCAATATGGATTCGGTCGCCAACAGTAAAAGGTTTGCAGATTAAGATAAAAATCCATCCGGCAATATTAGTAAGTGGGTCTTTTAATGCAATTGTTAAACCCGCCGTCAGTAGGCCTAGAAAAGCACCAGCCTCTGCTCCGAATGCATGAAACCAAACACTGATAATCAAAAATAAACCAACAACCGGGAATGTGTATGATAAAACTGATTTCCAGGCATATCTTTGTTTAACATCTTCAGTTTGTCGCCATACAATTTTTAAGATTATCAACCGAATTAACCAAAGCGAGAAAACAATAATAACCGAGAATAGAATATTTAATTGGCTGTCAGTACTAATATTAAAGGTGTTCCGGAAAAATTCAGTTATTTGATTCATTTTCTAAACTAAAAATGTTTGTTTGATTTTGCCGAGTTAAGGTACAAAATTCAATTCAGGAATTCAAAATTAGGGAAGCCATATTTTATTTTTTGAATGAATTGAAAGTAATTTGTATCTTCCGATATTAAAAAACCATAAAAGAAAGCAACTATGTCAACCAGATTTTTTATAATTATTATTTTGATTTTTGCATATTCTGCATGTACAATGCAAACTTCAAATGACAGGCAGTGGCCATCTTACAGGGGAAGTTTTGCTGCGGGTGTTTTAAATAATTCAAATTTACCAGAAACCTGGGATGCTGAAACCGGCGAAAATATTAAATGGAAAGTTAAAGTTCCCGGGCTTGGCTTATCCAGTCCTGTGATATGGGATAATAAACTTTTTATTACTACTGCTGTCAGTGAGAATGATAGCTCAGGTTTGGCACCTGGAATATTTGGTTCAATCGGATCGGTTGATGATGATTCTGAACATGAATGGAAAGTCCTTTGTTACGACAAACTTACTGGTGAAAAAATTTGGGAACAAACTTCATATGTTGGTATACCAAAACAAAAACGTCATCCTAAATCAACCCATGCCAATTGTACAGCTGCCACCAATGGCAACTATGTAGTCGCATTTTTTGGATCGGAAGGATTGTATTGCTATGACATGGATGGGGACCTTCAGTGGAAAAAGGATTTCGGAGTTTTGAAGGCTGTGTTCTTTGCTGTGGCTTCCGCCGAATGGGAATATTCAAGTTCACCAATAATTCATGATGGTGTAGTAATTATCCAGAATGATGTTTTGGAAAATTCTTTTGTGGCCGCATTTGATGTAAAAACAGGAGAAGAAATCTGGAAAAAGGAGAGAGAGGAATTTCCCGGTTGGTGCACACCAACTATTTATTTTGATGAAGGAAAAACAAGAGTGGCTTTAAATGGATATAAACATCGGGGTGGGTACGATTTTGAAACAGGGGAAGAAATATGGCGCATGTCGGGTGGAGGAGATATTCAGGTTCCAACACCAATAACAGGTCATGGTATGGTTTATTTTAACAGCGCCCATGGAAGGCAATCACCTATTCTTGCAATTAAATCAAGTGCAACTGGTGATATAACACTTCCCGACACTGTTACATCAAGTGAATATATAACATGGAGCATTCCCCGAGGTGGATCGTATATGGGAACAATGCTTTTAATTGATGATTATTTATATAATGCCGGTTGGAATGGATCACTTTCATGTTACAATGCACTAACTGGTGAACACATGTATAGTGAAAAAGCAGGTTCAGGAAATAGTTACACTTCATCGCCTGTTGCTGCCGATGGGAAAATATATTTTGGCGATGATAAAGGAACAATAAATGTGGTACAGGCAGGTCCTGAGTTTAAACTGCTTGCTGAAAATCTACTTCAT
>JABMQB010000086.1 GCA_013203525.1 Mariniphaga sp. | reverse complement strand
TGAAGTTCCTGGTTTGGAAGCCTGTCATGAACCTCAACCAATTCAGGGTTTCCATGCTCAGATACCAACATATATTTTTTCATATCGTTATGACATGAAAGGCACATCTGATTGCTGTAATTAACTATTTCCAACACATTATTACTATTTCTTGCGGTTGCTGCATAGGTGTGTTGGCTATGGCATTTTGAACAGGTAAAGTGCTCGCCATACACATCAAAATGGATGCTTTTCCGAACCTCTTCGTCAATTTTTTCGAATTGGTAAGTAGCAAATGTATCATCACCTCCATGGCAGTCGAGGCATGTTGCCAGAGGTTCAAGTTTAAGTTCACTATTATGCGGATAGGATTCATATTCATATGAATGGCAGTCCATGCAATCAAATTGCTTATGTACACCCGCATTAAGTGTCAATGTATCAAGAATAAAGAAAGGGTTCATCAACCTTTTTTCTTCTGAATCCATTAAGGAATTATGGAAAGTATAGGTTGGATGTGAATGGCATTTTAAGCATTGATGGTTTTCGGGGTCATTGTACCACTGCCCTAAACTCTGCCATGAATAGCCAATTGTAAGGATAATAATTAATAATAGTAAGCGATACTTCATTTTGGTTATTTGATTAGCTTTTGATTTTACAGTAAATTTAAAAAAAATGCGTATACATAAGCTTTTTTGTAATTGAAAAATGGTAATATCCGACAAAGGAATATTACCATTTTTCACAAAAGAAAATTTACTTTTTAGGATTTCGTTTTATTAAAACATCCATAACCTTGTAATTGTAAATCCAATTGCCAGCCCTTTATCAGTCCAGTCGTTTTGGTTATTCATAATTACATCCTGAGGAATAATTCCATCAGCAGTTCCAACATAAATCTGGAATGCATGTGTATATGTTGCAATTTCGATACCAACAGAAAGATTTGGTTTTGGATGGTCTATCCACTCTATTTGCTCTGAAATCTCTTTAATTTTTAATGGAATATCGTAATTAAAAATAAGTGATGATTGAGGGGAGAATTTAACCCTACCATCAAAATGAATACCTACCTTATCATGGTCGGATTGTGGACCCACAAGGTTATAATGGGTAAAACTTGCTGCAGCCTGAAGTGAAAGCCAGTCTGTAAATTTCCTTCCAACAATAATCTGTGAGAAATAAGAAAACCGGTCATTAATTTCTGCTCCCGAAGTTCCAAATGCTGCATCATCGCGGCCATCAATTGCCATACTTCCAAAAAGTGTTACGGCAACCGGCATGCTATTGCTTTTGGTCTGTTCAAAAATGGTCCATTTGGCATTAAAATCGGTATACATATTTTTTTTGGTCTGCCCGATTCCAACCTGGAAATTTTTCCTGATAACATAGTTAAGGCCCATCCTAACATTAGCACCGGGTGAATAAATACCCCATAAATCAGAGACTCCGTTGGTCATGTTCCCAAATTTATGCTGAATTACAAATTCCAGAGTTTTAACGTCCGGAATATATGATGTTTGATGATCGATCAGATATCCGCTTGCGAAAGGTTCACTAACAGGAGTTTTGTCTTTTTCTTCCTGGGCAAAAACACTAGTAAACGCCAACACAAAACATATTATTATAAGTATATACTTTTTCATAATCATAAATTTGAATTAGGTTAATTGTTTTTTGCTCCTTGTGTAATCCACCCAAGTACATACGCTGCCTGGGCAGCCGTGTATTTTTTCTGTGAGTGAGAGTCTGTATCCGGATTTGTATAACTGAAAATCCTACTCTCTTCCGGAGAACTGGTATTGATATACCTTGAAGAGTTGATTGAAGCAAAAGCTTTTCCTTCAGAGAGGTCAGGTAGCTGCGCACCACCGTGGCAGGATACACAATTACTCGTGAAAATTGGTTGTATTGTTTGTGCAAAACTAATTTGCTCAGCATCCGGGTCATTTGCATCGGGTATAACCAGAACTTCTTCGGGAACCCAAAAGGTGTATTCGCATGAAACAACCCCAAATGCTACAAAAACAACCACTAATAGCAATCTTAAAGTTTTCATAATTTGTAGTTTTATATGAATGTAAAAAAAGACTTCTAATTAAAGAAGCCTTTTTTTTTAAATATTGTTTTAAAGCTCTATGGTAAGGCTTCAATTGTGTTACGTAATAATGCTTTAACATATTTTGGATTGTGAGCACCTAAACTACGATCCTCTTCTAATCCAACCCAGTTAAAGAAAGCCTGAGCTTGTGCCATAGGATAGGTTCCAACAACAGGATGGTAGCCATCAGAATTAACCACGAGTTCAATTTCTCCGGTCTCCGGGTTCAATTCATAAACCTCTTCATGTCCTTCAGCAACAACACCCAATTCAATCAGTTTGTCACGTAATTCAACCAATAATTCATGGACTTCGGTTTGCACACCTCCATAATTGTAGTCCTCAATACTGGATCCATGACAAGCGTTACATTCATCAACACTTGGGATAAATGAGTGACCTCCCTGTCCATTTTCAAAACCTGCCATATGGCAACCTGTACAAGATGCAAGTTAGAACCTACTTCAGGATAAGCAACCGAGCCAGGTATTTCTGCAAATCCCATTCCTGCAACAACATTAGCCTGCGCTCCGTGGTGTGGACCATAATGAGTGCTTGATATCCTGAATGTTTCACCTGGAACATCTAAATTTGGTTCTGCCCTTCTTGATTGATGGCAAACAGCGCATAAGTTGCTGTTACCATTTAAATCCATTGTAACAGCATCATCGAATAATGGTACAACCGGATCTGATGCCCGCAGTGCGTAATCAGAACCTTCAAAAGTTTTGTGCAATCCGTGGCATGTTCCACATTCCCATGCACTTGGGCTTGCAACATTCTCAGCGCTACCCAAAGTCATAACCGCAACAAACTGTTCATGCGAATGGCAAGGTGCACAACTTCCACGTCCTCCTGCATAATCTACTGCAACTGCTCCCAGACTGTGTTCTGACATGGCAAATTCAGACTGTTTTTGCTCCATGTTGGTTCCAGAGTGGCAAACCAAACAGGTAACGTTTCCATCAACTCCGGGCTGTCCGTCCGTTCCGTCAACACCATCTTCGCCGTCAAGACCCTTAGGCCCCATAGGTCCCTCTTTGGTGCACGAAGCTGCTATAATTAAACAGAAAAAAGCCAAAGTGGCAAGTTTAAAAATACTTAATGATTTCATAATGATATGATTAGGTTTTATTACTAATAATTATTTTGAACGCCCCGTAAATACTACATTTCATAGTGATTTACTAGGCATAAAAATATACACGTTTGCTGAATTGGGAGAAAGAAATTAGGTGATATATATGTATGTGCAATAAGATATAAATCAATAAAATAATTGACATATATCAATTACCCATTTTTACTTATGGAAACAAGGGCTTCTTCGTTTAAAATCTCCATTGAACTTCCATTGGGTTTAATAATGCCTGATGTTTTGAATTCTTTTAATATTCGCACATAACTTTCTTTTGCCATTGCCGACATATCGGCTAATTCCTGCCTGCTTACCGGAAGTTGAAAAGGATTACATTTAAAAACATCATTTTTGAGATATAAAAGTGTATCGGCAACTCTACCGTGCATGTATTTTTGAGTAAGGTTTACTAAAGTATTAAGAAGTTCATTGTTTTGATTATTATGGTATTTCATTAATTCAATCGCAAAATCACTGTTTTTTTCAAACAATTTTAGAATTTTTTCAGAATCAATAAAACAACAATCAACGGCATTAACAGCAGTTACGGTAAAATGCCTGACATTATTTGCAAATATACCACCGCCCGTAATAAAATCAAAATCGCCAATGATTTTTAGAATTAATTTTTTACCATTCATTCCTTCAATATAAACTTTGGCAAGTCCTTTTTTCATACAAACTACATGGGTTGAAGAAGTGTTTTGTTTTAAAATTGTTTCGCCTGGAGAAAAACTAATACTTTGTTTGTTTTCCATTAGCATTTCTAACTCATCACGCGAAAGTTTTGCAAATACACTTCTTGGATTTTCTTTTAAGCAACCCGTACAGCACTCTTCTACAC